>NZ_JAVWTF010000019.1:30809-32300 GCF_036667855.1 Aurantimicrobium sp.
GGTGGCTTCCTATCTGGGCAACCCATCATCTGAACTCTTTGACATCGTGTTCATCGATCCGCCTTATGAGCTCAGCGAAGAAGAAGTAACCCACGCACTTGAACTTCTTATTCCCCACCTGGCAGAAGATGCTGAAGTTGTTCTCGAACGCAGCACAAGAACAGGCCTTCCAGCATTACCTGCAGGACTTGAGCTGGATAAGTCCAAGGCCTATGGCGAAACGACTATCAACTGGATCTCTGCGGTCTAGTCGGACCCCGACCATAAACTGGGGTTATGCCCAGCTCTGATGCCCTGCTTGATGCAGCACTTGAGCCAGTGGTGGGCAGCAAAACTGCCGGAGCATTGAAGAAAGCTTTTGGCATTCGCACGGTGGGTGACCTGCTCGCGCACTATCCACGTCGTTATGCCCGCCGCGGTGAGCTCACTGCGATCAATGACGTTCCCCTCAATGAGAACGTCACTATCGTGGCTGAAGTGTTGGATGTGCGCGAACGTCCTATGCGTGCTCGAAAGGGTTCGATTCTGGAAGTAAGAATCACGGATGGTCGCTCAGGCGGCATCATGACGCTCACCTTCTTCAATCAGGCATGGCGAGCCAAAGACCTCAAAGCGGGGGTGCGCGGAATCTTTGCCGGCAAGGTGGGTGCCTATCGTGGTGCACTGCAGTTAGCGCACCCGGACTACGAACTCTTCGATGGCGAAGACGAGAGAGACTCTGCGGATAAAGATGCGGCCAAGTGGGCCATGCAGCCCATTCCGATCTATCCGGCCACCAGCACGCTAGCCAGTTGGCAAATAGCCAAGGTGATGGAGATTGTGCTTGCCACGGTTCGTGCTGGTACTGAACTTCCTGACCCGGTTCCCACTGACGTGAGGAATGAACGCAAGCTGCTCGGCTTGAACGAAGCCATTCTCAATATTCACCAACCTGTGACAGACGCTGACTGGCAGAAGGCCCGAGACACCCTTCGTTTCCAGGAAGCATTCGTTCTGCAGGCAACCCTGCTGGATCAACGAGCGAAAGCCAAAGCTCAGGCAGCAACACCGCGAGCACCCAAAGCTGGGGGATACCTCGATCAACTCGATGCACGACTGCCCTTCACGCTGACCGAAGACCAGCTCACAACCGGGGCAGAGATTGCAGAGGATCTGCAATCTTCTCACCCCATGAACCGATTGGTTCAAGGGGAAGTGGGCTCGGGAAAGACACTGGTGGCGCTGCGAGCAATGTTGCAGGTGGCCGACAGTGGCGGCCAGGCAGCATTGCTAGCGCCCACAGAAGTACTTGCTGCTCAACACCTGCGCTCCATCACGAACATGCTAGGTCCTGATCTCTCAGCGTCTTTGATGCCTACGCTCATCACTGGGCAACTACCCGCAGCTGCAAAGCGACAAGCACTCTTGCGAACCGTTTCTGGGCAAGCTCGCATAGTCATTGGTACCCATGCGTTGCTCAGTGACAAGGTCGAGTTCTTTGACCTTGGACTC
>NZ_JAVWTF010000020.1:0-31161 GCF_036667855.1 Aurantimicrobium sp.
AAACCTCGAATTCGCAGAAATAACTGTCAAAAAGTAGGACTAAGATATATCTTGATATCAAGAGACTTTTAGACTCTTGATGCGCACCATAATTTTTGACCTGCGTAGTACGCCCAATGGAGGAGCAGCACGTGTCGGCAGTAAACAGCTTTGGAGCTAAGAGCACCCTTGAGGTATCTGGAAAGTCATACGAGATTTTCCGCCTCGACTCGGTTCAGGGACACGACAAGTTGCCCTACAGCCTCAAGGTTCTCCTCGAGAACCTTCTGCGCACCGAAGATGGCGCTAACGTCACCGCTGAGCAGATTAAGGCACTCGGAAGCTGGGTTCCCTCAGCTGAGCCCGACACTGAAATCCAGTTCACCCCTGCTCGCGTCATCATGCAGGACTTCACTGGCGTTCCCTGTGTTGTTGACCTTGCAACCATGCGTGAAGCAGTGACCGAACTTGGCGG
The DNA here is from genome assembly GCF_036667855.1 of Aurantimicrobium sp. Taxonomy (NCBI): domain Bacteria; kingdom Bacillati; phylum Actinomycetota; class Actinomycetes; order Micrococcales; family Microbacteriaceae; genus Aurantimicrobium; species Aurantimicrobium sp. Next base: position 455 of record NZ_JAVWTF010000020.1, read on the forward strand.
CGACCCCACCAAGATCAACCCACTCGCCCCTGCAGAGTTGGTTATTGACCACTCCGTTATTGCTGACCTCTACGGTTCAGCAGATGCTCTCGAGCAGAACGTTGAAATTGAATACGAGCGCAACGGTGAGCGCTACCAGTTCCTCCGCTGGGGCCAGACCGCATTCGACGACTTCAAGGTTGTTCCTCCAGGAACCGGTATCGTCCACCAGGTCAACATTGAATACTTGGCACGTGTCACCATGGCTCGCGAAGTTGCTGGCGTGCTCCAGGCATACCCTGACACCTGCGTGGGTACCGACTCTCACACCACCATGGTCAACGGTCTGGGTGTACTCGGCTGGGGTGTTGGTGGCATTGAAGCCGAAGCTGCAATGCTCGGTCAGCCCGTCTCCATGCTCATTCCTAAGGTTGTCGGCTTCAAGCTTTCTGGCTCGATCCCAACCGGTGTAACCGCAACTGACGTTGTTCTCACCATTACTCAGATGCTGCGTAAGCAGGGAGTTGTGGGCAAGTTCGTCGAGTTCTACGGCCCTGGTGTTTCCTCTGTTCCACTGGCAAACCGCGCCACCATCGGAAACATGAGCCCCGAGTTCGGTTCAACCGCAGCAATGTTCCCTGTTGACGATGTCACCCTGGACTACCTGCGTCTCACCGGTCGTTCCGAAGAGCAGGTCGCCCTCGTTGAGGCATACTCCAAGGCTCAGGGCCTCTGGTTTGACCCCAGCAACGAGCCCAACTTCTCTGAGTACATGGAGCTCGACCTCTCGACTGTTGTCCCCTCGATCTCTGGCCCTAAGCGTCCCCAGGACCGCATTGAGCTCTCCAAGGCTCAAAGCCAGTTCGCAGAGGACGTCAAGAACTACTCCCACGGTGACTCTGTCAAGGTCAGTGTCGATGGGGGAGAAGAGTTCGAGCTGAAGAATGGTGCCGTCACCATTGCAGCTATCACTTCCTGCACCAACACCTCCAACCCTTCCGTCATGCTTGCTGCTGGTCTTCTTGCACGTAACGCAGTGAAAAAGGGCCTCAAGACCAAGCCTTGGGTCAAGACCACCTTGTCTCCCGGATCCAAGGTCGTCACCGATTACTACGAAAAGGCAGGGGTTACTCCTTACCTTGACGAGCTCGGTTTCTACCCAGTTGGTTACGGCTGCATGACCTGCATCGGTAACTCTGGTCCTCTCAAGGATGAAATCTCTGCGGCAATCAACCACAACGACCTCGCTGTGACTGCTGTTCTTTCGGGTAACCGTAACTTCGAGGGCCGAATTAGCCCCGACGTTAAGATGAACTACCTGGCAAGCCCTCCTCTGGTTATTGCTTATGCACTTGCTGGATCAATGGACTTTGACTTCGAAAAGGACGCTCTCGGAACTGGTTCCGACGGCAACCCTGTCTACCTCAAGGACATCTGGCCTGAGACCTCTGAAGTTGAGAAGGTTATTGGCGAGTCCATCGACACCGCCATGTTTGACCACGAATACTCCTCTGTATTCAACGGTGATGAGCGCTGGCGTAACCTGCCTACCCCAACCGGTGCAACCTTCGAGTGGGATGCCAAGTCAACCTACGTTCGTAAGCCCCCATACTTCGAAGGTATGAAGAAGGAAACCACTCCTGTCACCGACATTTCTGGTGCTCGCGTTCTCGCGACACTGGGTGACTCGGTTACTACCGACCACATTTCTCCTGCTGGAAACATTAAGGCGGGCACCCCTGCGGCTGTCTACCTGGACCAGCACGGAGTGGCACGTGCCGACTACAACTCCTACGGATCTCGTCGTGGTAACCACGAAGTGATGATTCGCGGAACCTTCGCGAACATCCGTCTGAAGAACCAGCTCCTTGATGGCGTTGAGGGTGGTTACACTCGCGACTTCACTCAGGCAGATGGACCTCAGTCCTTCATCTATGACGCCAGCGCCAACTACCAGGCGGCCGGAACTCCTCTGGTCATCTTTGGTGGCAAGGAATACGGTTCGGGTTCATCCCGTGACTGGGCAGCTAAGGGAACCGCACTGCTGGGTGTGAAGGCCGTTATTACCGAGAGCTTTGAGCGTATTCACCGCTCTAACCTCATCGGTATGGGTGTTCTTCCTCTCCAGTTCCCTGCAGGTCAGAGCTGGGAGTCCCTGGGTCTTGATGGCACCGAGATCGTCTCGATCGCTGGTGTTGAAGAACTCAACAAGGGAGTCACTCCTAAGACTGTTCGTGTGACTGCAGCTCCTTCTGAGAACTCACCTGCTGGAAAGCAGACCATTGAGTTCGACGCAGTAGTGCGCATCGACACCCCTGGTGAAGCTGACTACTACCGCAATGGCGGAATCCTCCAGTACGTGCTGCGTTCGCTCGTCGCTTAGTCGACGAATTCACAGCACAAACTGGTTCGTTTCCTCATAGACTCGAGCCATGGCAATTCTTGAGACTGTTCACGGTCCACGCGACCTCGACAAGCTCACCAACGACCAACTGATTGAGCTCTCCGGAGAAATCCGTGAGTTCTTGGTGCGCGAGGTAGCCCGCTCAGGCGGGCACCTCGGCCCCAACCTTGGTGTGGTCGAGATGACGATTGCTATTCACCGGGTGTTTGACTCACCCTCAGACTCCATCGTCTTTGACACCGGCCACCAGTCCTACGTGCACAAGCTCCTGACCGGTCGTCAAGACTTTTCCAAGTTGCGCGAAAAGGGTGGCATCGCCGGCTACCCGCAGCGCTCAGAATCTGTTCACGACATCGTGGAAAGTTCGCACGCTTCGAGTTCGTTGTCCTGGGCTGATGGAATTTCTCGCGCCTATTCCATGTCAGGTCAATCAGACCGCCATGTTGTTGCCGTTGTGGGTGATGGTGCACTTACGGGCGGCATGACCTGGGAGGCGCTGAATAACATCAGCCACGACAACTCCCGCAACCTCATCATCATTGTCAACGACAATGGCCGCAGTTATGCCCCCACTATCGGTGGCATGGCCAGGTTCTTGGACAGCGTTCGTACGCGCAAGGGCTACCGCAACCTTCACTTCAGCAGCAGTCGCCTCTTTGCCAAGATGGGCCCCTATGCACGTGCGTTCTATCGCGGTGTTCGTGGCGGTGTTCACGGCTTCTTGAGTCGCTTCACCAACAACCAAGATCTCTATGCCAACCTCGACATCAAATACTTAGGCCCCGTTAACGGTCACGATGTCAAAGCCATGGAAGCTGTTCTGCGTCAGGCAAAGAGCTATGGCGCCCCCGTCATTGTTCACGCCATTACCGAAAAGGGTAAGGGCTACGAACCTGCTCGCCGTGACCTAGATGACCAATTCCACGCCGTGGGCAAGATTGACCCTGCAACCGGTAAAGCCCTGAGCAGTTCCTCAGCTGTGGGGTGGACGGATGTTTTTGGTGACGAGCTCGTTGCCCAGGCAGAGCACAACGACAAGATTGTGGCCATCACGGCAGCAATGTTGCGACCTACCGGTCTTCACAAAATGCTTGAGCGATACCCGGAACGCATCATCGATGTGGGTATTGCAGAACAGCACGCCGTTACCTCAGCTGCTGGTCTTGCTTTTGGTGGCATGCACCCGGTCGTTGCTATCTATGCGACGTTTATGAATCGTGCTTTTGACCAAGTTTTGATGGATGTTGCCCTTCACAAGGCCGGCGTCACCTTTGTTCTAGACCGTTCTGGTGTCACTGGCCCTGATGGCCCTAGCCACCACGGTGTGTGGGATTTGGCTATCCTCCAGGTCGTGCCACACATTCGCTTGGCAGCTCCCCGCGACGCTACGCGCCTGCGTGAGGAGCTGGCAGAAGCATTGGCAGTAGATGATGCTCCAACGGTTATTCGTTTCCCCAGAGGCTCTGTGGGGGCTGATATCGAAGCAGTGCGTCGATGTGACGACGGAGTAGATGTTCTCCTTGAAGCAGCCCACAAGGATGTGCTCATTGTTGCCATTGGCGCCTTTGCCACCCTTGGCCTTGAAGTTGCTACACGTCTTGCTCAGCAGGGAATTGGCGCCACTGTGGTTGACCCTCGATGGGTCGTCCCTGTTCCCACCAGCATCATTGACATGGCTCGAGACCACCGTTTGGTCATCACGCTCGAAGACGGTGTTCGTGTCGGTGGTATTGGCACACGCATCCGTCAGGACCTCCGCAGTGCCGGGGTCGACACTGCCGTTGATGAATTAGGTCTACCCGACGAATTCCTCGATCACGGAACCCGTGAAGAAATCCTCGCTGAGGCAGGATTGACTGCACAAGACATCGCACGCGATGTCGTTGCACAGGTTCTTGGAAGCAAGATTCCTGTGGCTAGGCCACTGCCAGAAGAGTCACAGGTGAGTGACTCACTGCGCGCCGAATAGTTTTACTTCGTCGTTCCCGCAATGGGTGGGTTGTGGAACGTGCCACCAAAGACGCGTTGGCTTGCGCCAATGCGGTCGAGGAATGGCGTTGCTCCACCCATCTGGAATGGCCAGCCAGCGCCCATAATCATGCACAGATCAATGTCCTGGGCGGCACTGACAACCTTTTCATCCAGCATGCGGTGAATCTCATCTGCCAGACCATCTTCAATGCGCAGACGAATCTGATCCGCAGTCATGGGACTCGTGCCACCCTTCACGATTGCTTCAGCTCCACGGTCATAACCGGTGATTTTGCCCGTGCGGCCTCGAACAATGATGGAACCATGTTCTGCCAGCTTGTGGAGGTTGTCGCTGCGGAAGAAGCGATCAGGGAAGGCTGCATGGTGCGTATCAAGAACGTGCGCACCGACCTTGAGACCAACCAGGTCAAGTAGTTCAAACGGCGCCATCGGCATACCGAAGGAAGCAACTGACTCATCAACGGTCTTGAACGATGTTCCCGTGTCAACAGCATGCATCGCTTCTCCGAGCAAGCGAGCGAGGAGGCGGTTGACGACGAATCCGGGGGAGTCCGTCGTGATCACTGCTGTCTTGCCCAGTTTCTTGGCTATGTCCATTGCTGTTGCCAGTGCAACCTCGTTGGTGTGAGGAGCATTCACCACTTCAACCAGTGGCATTACTGCCACAGGATTGAAGAAGTGGAAACCGACCAAACGCTCGGGGTGCTTGAGCTTGGCGCCAATCTCATTGACGGACAGGCTTGAGGTGTTGGTGGCCAGAATTGCGTCTTCTGAAATGAACTGTTCAATGTTGGCAAAAACATCTTGCTTGACGCTGAGTTCTTCAAAGACTGCTTCGATAACCCAGTCAGCATCGGAGAAGGCAGCAGGGTTGGTCGTTCCGCTCACCAATGCCTGGAGGCGCTGGTTTTCATCAGAGGAGATGCGACCCTTGTCATGCATCGCTTGAATTTCAGCATGGATGTAGGCCAAAGCCTCGTCTAATCTGTCCTGATTGATGTCGGTAAGAACCACAGGCACTTTGAGCTTGCGCACAAAAAGAAGCGCAAACTGCCTCGCCATGAGGCCAGCACCGATAACGCCGACTTTGCCCACGGGGCGAGCAAGCTTGGGATCTGGTGCACCGGCTGGCTTCTTTGCTCTCTTTTGAACCAGATCAAACGCATACATCGATGCTTGGAACTGGTCACCCACAATCAGTGATGCAATTGCTTCGTCTTCTCGGGCGAAAGCAGCTTCTTTATCTACCTTGCGAGCTTGTTCGAGTAATTCGAGGGCAACGTATGGGGACTTGGCGACAGTTCCGAGCTTGTCTTCCACACTCTTCTTGGCAATGTTCACAGCCAAGTTCCACTTGGCGAGGCGTTCGACCTTGCCTGGTTGGTTAGGGCGATGAGGCTGGTGTCCGTTGAGTACAGAATCAGCCCACAGGATGGATTCTTCGAGGAATCGGGCTGAACCGAACATGGCATCAGCGATGCCGAGCTCGAAAGCAGCTGAGGCGTTGAGCATGCGGTTGTTCTTGAGGGGGTTCTCAATAACAACCTTGAGGGCATTCTCAATGCTGATCAGGTTGGGGAGAAGGTAAGCGCCGCCCCAGCCAGGAATGAGGCCTAAGAACACCTCGGGAAGAGCAATCGCACTGACATTCGCATCAACAGTGCGGTAATCAGCGTTGAGGGCAACTTCTAGGCCACCACCTAAGGCCAAACCATTGATAAACACAAATGAGGGAACTCCGAGTTGTCCGAGGCGTCCCAAGGCACGGTGGCCAAGCTGAGCAAGCTTGACCGCCATAGCCTTGCTGGGTACTTCACCAACACGGCTGAGGTCTGCACCTGCAGCAAGGATGAATTCTTTTCCGGTAACAGCAACACCGTGGATTTCTCCCTGTGCGGCACGATCGCTGAGTGCAACAAGTGTTTTGTCGAGCTCGAGAAGCCCCTGAGGCCCCAAGGTGTTTGGACGCTTGTAGTCGAGTCCGTTATCCAAGGTGACCAAAGCCAAGACCTTGCCACTGGGCAGCGGAATGTCTCGAACAAAGCTGTGCGTGACGACTTCTTCCTCGCTGAGAGCTAGGAGGTCTGTGAAATCAATGGCGTCGTAATTAGTCATTACTTAGCTCCCTTGTAGTGAGGGTTTTCCCAAATGACGGTGCCACCTTGACCCAAACCGATACACATCGTGGTCATGCCGTAGCGAACCTCAGGGTGTCGTTCGAACTGGTGTGCCAGTTGAATCATGAGTCGAACACCACTGCTGGCGAGAGGGTGGCCCAGGGCAATAGCGCCACCGTACTCGTTTACACGGGGATCATCATCGGCAATGCCGAAGTAATCCAGGAATGCGAGAACTTGCACCGCGAACGCTTCGTTCACTTCAAAGAGTCCAATGTCCTTGATGTCGAGCCCTGCTTTGCGCAGTGCCTTCTCAGTAGCAGGAACGGGGCCAATTCCCATGACCTCTGGTTCAACACCAGCAAAGGCGAAGGAAACCATGGTCATTTTGACGCCGAGGCCAAATTGTTCAGCTGCTTCCTCGCTGGCAAGCATGCAGATAGTGGCGCCATCGTTCAGGCCACTGGCATTACCCGCTGTGACACGACCGTGTGGACGGAATGGTGTCTTGAGGGAAGCAAGGCCTTCCATCGTGGTTTCTGGACGAGGAGCTTCGTCTACTGTCGCGAGAGTCCAACCTTCGGCCGTTTTGGCAGAAACAGGAATGAGATCGGGCTGGATATATCCGGCTTCGTATGCTGCAGCAACCTTCTGCTGTGAGCGCAGTGCATAGGCATCTGCACGTTCTTTAGTCAGGTGAGGGAAACGGTCATGCAGTCGCTCGGCCGTGGCACCCATATTGAGGGCATCCGCGCTGACTAGCTTCTCTGCGAGGAATCGTGGGTTGGGGTCAGCGTTGAAGCCCATAGGGTGACGACCCATGTGTTCAACACCACCGGCAAGAACAATGTTGTAGGAGCCCATCGCAATACCACCAGCAGTGGTGGTGACCGCGGTCATTGCGCCAGCACACATGCGGTCAATAGCGAAACCGGGAACGTGGCGGGGGAGACCAGCCAAGATTCCCGCCGTGCGACCTAATGTCAGACCCTGGTCGCCCTGTTGAGTAGTGGCCGCGATGGCAACATCGTCGATCTCTTCAACGGGAACAGCAGGATTGCGCTCGAGAAGGCCCATCATTGCCTTCACGATGAGGTCATCGGCACGTGTCTGCCAGAACATCCCCTTCTCACCGGCACGGCCAAAGGGTGTTCTCACACCATCGACAAATACAACACGATTTCCCGCTGTCATGATTTCCTCTCGAAGCGTCGTTGCTATCTTGATGCTAGTTCGTGGGATTCAGCTGTGAAAGACGGCTGATGTTCTCTACGAAACCTCTGCAGGTTCTTCGGGAACTTTTTGGTCTGCTTCGACAAAAGCATTCGAAATGAGTGCACACGTCTCCGTTATTTGCCACACACGTGCACCATGCTTTTTCAGTGCTGCAGTGATGCTCACCACGGTGATGGGGCTGGGCGGGGCCCAAGCAAGTTCTCGAAGAATGCTGGGAGTGAGTAAGTTCTCAACTGGCATAGAAAGTTCTTCTGCGCGTCCTGTGAGAGCTTCTCGAGCAGTTTGAAGACGTTCGAGTGCCTCTGGCTTGCGATCAACCCATGCACGAGGCGGTGGCAGAGTGTCACTGGGCACTCGCATAACGGGAAGGGAGTCATCTTTCAGGCCGGTAAGGACCGCCTCCCACCAGGTGTCGAGAAGGCTCTTACTTGCCCGACCATTAAATTCTTTAAGTCCAATGAGTTCTGATTTGTTCGTCAGAGTCGATCGACTGGCCGCAACAATGGCGCTGTCGGGTATGAGTCGACCTGGTGAAACATCACGTCGCTGAGCTACCTCATCCCGGGCGTTCCAGAGTGCACGTGCGACGGCGAGCTGCCTAGGAGTGCGCAGTGTGTGAAGTCCTGAGATTCGGCGCCAGGGTTCTGCGCTCACAATCTTCTCAGGCTTATCGAGGGTTGCTTGAAATTCTTCCTGCGCCCAGGAAAGTTTGTTGGATTCGATAAGAAGCTTTTCAATCTCGTCTCGAACATCAACGAGGAGCTCAACATCAAGAGCTGCATATTTCAGCCACGGCTCTGGAAGCGGACGAGTAGACCAGTCTGCTGCACTGTGTTCTTTAGCTAAATGAATCCCTAGCAGTGACTCAACTACAGGACCCAGTCCTACGCGCTCCATGCCCAGCAGTCGGGCTGAAAGTTCCGTATCGAAGATCCGTGCAGGGGTGATGCCCACTTCGCGCAAGCAAGCTAGGTCTTGGCTAGCGGCGTGGAGAACCCATTCTTCATCAGCGTTCTGGAGAAACAACTGCGACATGTCCCCAATAGCAGGGGGATCAAAGAGGAAAGTTCCTGCTTCGCGGCGGTGAACTTGAATCAGATAGGCGCGTTGAGAGTAGGTAAATCCTGAAGCGCGCTCAGCATCAATGGCCAGCGGGCCCGTTCCTGATGCAATTACTTCACACGCTTCGAGAAATTCTGCAGCGTTATCAATGACGCGAACGCTAACCACGCTCCCTGCGGCGGGCTGTCAGGCTTACAGCATCTGCAGTGGGAGGAAGTCCAGCAAGCATGCACAGGAGCTCGCCCCACGCTTCTGCTTGCTCACCCATCTGTGGAGATGCAGGTGACCAGGATGCGCGAAGTTCTATTTGTGCACCTTCGCCAGCATCGGCGAGCTCACCAAAGCCGGTGGAAAGGATACGAGTAGCTGTACCCGAAGCGTTGAAATAGTCCGCTTCTCGAATTGTTAACGCATCAGTGAGCCACGACCACGCCACGTTGGCAAGGAAAGGATCTAGTCCAATTTCGGCCTCCAGGGGTGCCTGAGCAAAAGCAACCACGCGGAAAGGTCCACCCCACGACTCTGGCTCAGCAGGGTCATAGAGAAGGATGAATCGACCTGTGCCGTGCTGAGATTCGTGCTCGTGTTCAGCGATGAGGACGTCTGCTGCTAAGGCGTAGCTATAGGGGGCAACGCCTGAGGGAGAGTCAATTTGACGAACGGTGAGTTCTTCGCGGAAGGCAACAGAACTGATGCTTTCAACAGCAAGTTTGAATGCCTCAGGCAGGTTCTCGGTGACGCTCACATCTTGACCCTAAAGTCGCGGCATTACTGGTGCTCTACGGCTCGCCGCCAATATTGGAAAGTCATGCTGTGAGAGGCGTCGCTCAGTGTTGAAACAAGCGCTAAGTCAGAACTTTCACCGAGGAAATCTGGGAGGGGTGCATTCTCAACAGTGCCAATACGTGTGAGTGCAAAATCATCGAATCCGATGGTTTCACTCAGCAATTGGGCAGTTGCCTTGCCGCCTTCACACAAGATGTTTATGTCGGAATCTCGAAGAGAGTGCAAGAGTGCTGAAACGCTGGGGTAACTCGAGACTCGGGATGAATCTGGACACGAATCCCAGGGAATGTTTCCTGATTGGGAGAGAACTGCCATACGCCCCTGAGGCGGCAGGAACCAACCCTCTGCTCGAATAGACGCAGCACCCACGATGAGAACATCTGTTGCATTTCGAATGATTCTGAGAAGACGGCGGTCTTCGCCGGAGGTGAGTGAATTCGATGTGCCGTCGTCTCCCGTGCTGGAGTCATCAGAATCCAGAAGCATATTGAGGCGGAAGCTGCGCTCCTGTGGCCAGCTATAGAGATCACTGAGTTGTTCATCACTCAGAAGTGAAATCTCCATGATTAGCCCTGTGTTTTCTCGCGGATCTGACGCTTCATGCGCCAGAGCATTCCTGTCATTCCTCGCACACGCAGAGGAGAGATAAGGGTATTCAGGCCGAGCGTGCTGGGGAAGTCATCAGGAACACCCAGTGCTTCCTCGACAGAGAGTCCGGTCAGGCCCTGAGCGAGAATGCTTGCGAAGCCGCGAGTAGTGGGTGCTTGTTCCGGAGCGGTGGCAAAGACAGAAACTGTGTTGTTCTCTACCTCAACGAAGATGTAGACCGGCGACTGGCACTCTTCAACCTTTTCGAGCAGTTCAGGATGGTCTGCATATCTCGTAGGAAGTTCAGGGAGTTCTTCAGCAAATTCGATGAGGAGCTGAATCTTGTCTTTATCGCCCAGGTCAAGAAAATCGTCGCGGGTTTCAGCGAGTGCAGCAGGAAGCTCAGTCATGATGACTCCATCTTCTCAGGTATTCGCTAGGCAAAAAGAATGGGAGCCAACCGAAGTTGACTCCCATCTCCACTAATCGACCAGTGCGCCTGGTTCGGTGCCCTTGACAATCGGCACACGAACGGCAGATCCCCATTCGGTCCAGGAGCCGTCGTAGTTGCGAACTCCGGTGAATCCGAGGAGGTAGTTCAGGACAAACCAGGTGTGGCTTGAACGCTCACCAATGCGGCAGTAGGCAATGATGTCATCGCCAGGCTTGAGACCAGCGCCATCGAGATATAGGGCTTCTAGATCAGCACGGTTCTTGAAGGTGCTGTCTTCGTTAGCGGCACGAGCCCAGGGAACGCTTGCCGCGCCGGGGATGTGACCACCGCGCAAGGCGCCCTCTTCAGGATAAGCAGGCATGTGAGTGCGCTCACCTGAATATTCTTCAGGGCTGCGCACATCAATCATGGGCTTACCAATGTGGGCAAGAGTGTCGCTGAGGTATGCACGGATTGGAGCGTCGTTGCGCTCCACAACGGGGTAGCTGGAGCGAACAATCTCAGGTTGGTCCTTGGTGAGTTCGCGGCCTTCTGCGATCCACTTGTCGCGGCCACCATCAAGCAGGCGGACATCTTCGTGGCCAAAGAGTTTGAAAACCCAGAGAGCATATGCAGCCCACCAGTTGCTCTTGTCGCCATAGATCACCACGGTGGTGTCGCGGGAGATTCCCTTTGAACTCAGGAGCTCTGCAAATGCCTCACCCTGAACATAGTCACGAAGGACGGGGTCGTTGAGGTCGGTGTGCCAGTCGATTTTGACGGCGCCAGGGATGTGACCAATTTCATAGAGAAGAACATCTTCATCTGATTCCACAACAACAAGGTTGGGGGTGTTGAGGTTCGCAACGAGCCATTCAGTGCTCACAATCGCTTCTGGGTGTGCGTATTCGGCAAACTTCGGGCTGGTATCGATAGGTACGCTCATAACTCCATTTTTCTTATCTCACGATGCACGGTTCAAGCCCGGCAGGAATAAATGCCAATAGGCTTGTGGTGCACCTTCGAGACTACGTACAGATTCTGTAAGTGCCAACCCCACAGCCACGATTCACACCTTATGTTGAGGAATATTTCACGCGATGACTTCCACCATTTCCCTGGTCGAACGCCATCCGACCCTTGATGCAGGGTCAATTGTCAGCAGCCTGGTTCCACCGCCACAGTTCGTAGAAGCGCGATTCGACAACTACATTCCAAACCCTGATTTCCCTTCACAAGAAGAGGCTCGTCACATCTTGGAAGAGTTTGCGTCGAAAAACACCTCCGTCATCAAGCAAGGCAAACTTTTTGGTCGCACCAAGAAAGTCGAAGAGTTTCCTCCGGGGGTCTACCTCGATGGTGGTTTCGGCGTTGGTAAAACTCACCTTCTGGCTGCCTCCTGGAATATTGCCTCGGGCAAGAAGTATTTCGGCACCTTCTTGCAGTACACCTCGCTTGTGGGTGCACTGGGTTACGTCAAAGCAGTTGAAGCACTCAAGGGTGCAAGCCTGATCTGTATCGATGAGTTTGAACTCGATGATCCAGGCGACACCATGATGATGACTCGCATGCTGGGGGAGCTGGTTGCCGGCGGTACCCGAATTGCGGCCACAAGCAACACGCCCCCTGCCGCATTGGGCGAAGGACGTTTTGCTGCTGCTGACTTCTTGCGCGAAATTCAGGCTCTTGCCTCCAACTTCCGCACTCTCCGTATTGACGGAACCGACTACCGTCAGCGCACTGCTGAAGGGATTTCCCGCGTATTGAGTTCTTCCGAACTTGCTTCTGCTGTTGAAAAGAAGAGCGCAGAGGGTCTCACCGTTTCTTTCGACTCGTTCGACTCACTTCTGGCACATCTAGCAACGGTTCACCCCTCTGTATACGTCCGCCTGCTCGAGGGGCTTGATGTGATTGCGCTCTCTGATGTCCACGTGATTGTGAATCAGACTGATGCACTTCGTCTCGTTGCATTCATTGACCGTGTCTATGACGCACAAATACCCATCATCGCCAGTGGAAGTCCACTCTCTGAGGTCTTTGGTGGAGACATGATTCACGGTGGATACCGCAAGAAGTATTTACGTTGTGTATCTCGTCTGATTGCTCTGACCAATTCCTAAGCAGAAATACGCCGGAAACAAAACCGGATAATTTGTAACCTCAGCGTCACGCAGGCGAACTCATGCGGAAACGCTGACCCCTCACACTCATGAATAGAGACGGTGCAACATCCGTCACCATTCGTGAAAGAGGTTGAAATGGATCAAGGCAACACCGCCTTTGTACTCATCAGCGCAGCTCTCGTGCTCCTGATGACTCCCGCCCTGGCATTCTTCTATGGCGGTCTCGTCAAAGCCAAGAGCGTCGTCAGCATGATGATGCTGAGCTTTGGCTCACTTGCTCTCATTGGCGTTCTGTGGGTTATCTACGGATACGCGATTGCATTCGCCAACGAAGGTTCTCCAACTTTCTACGGCATCGACGGCATTATCGGTATCGATACTTCCTACATCGGTCTTGAAGGTCTTCTGGAAACCCCAGAGGGTGCTGCCTTCCCACCACTGGCATTCGCTGCATTCCAGGCAACCTTTGCCATCATCACCGTCGCGCTGATCAGCGGTTCGATCGCTGACCGTGCAAAGTTCGGCGCATGGTTGGTCTTCGCAGGTATCTGGGCAACCGTTGTGTACTTCCCCGTTGCATCGTGGGTCTTCAACTTCACCATCGTTGACGGCAAGATTGTTGACGGCGGATGGATTGCCTACAACCTAGGCGCCATTGACTTCGCTGGTGGTACAGCTGTTCACATCAACGCAGGTGCTGCTGCTCTTGCACTCGCACTCGTGCTCGGTAAGCGCATTGGTTTCGCTAAGGGTGTAGCAAAGCCTCACAACGTTCCATTGGTTCTGCTCGGAGCAGGTCTGCTGTGGTTCGGCTGGTTCGGCTTCAACGCAGGTTCAGAACTTGCTGCTGACGGCATTGCATCGCTGGCCTTCATCAACACCATCGCTGCTCCTGCTGCTGCGGTACTTGGATGGCTCCTGATCGAGCGCATCAAGGAAGGCAAGGCAACTTCGGTTGGCGCGGCTTCGGGTGCTGTTGCTGGTCTTGTAGCAATTACTCCCGCCTGTGCAAACCTGACTCCCATGTGGGCAATTGTTCTAGGTTTGGTAGCCGGTGCAGTCTGTGCCCTGGCTATTGAGCTCAAGTTCACCTTCGGTTTCGATGACTCTCTCGACGTAGTGGGTATCCACCTCGTTGGTGGTCTGATTGGAACTCTGTTCCTTGGATTCTTCGCAACCGATGTGGGCCTTCTCTTCTCTGGTTCGTTCGACCAGTTGGGCAAGCAGGCCATCGCAGCCTTCACCGTCCTGATCTTCTCCTTCGTTCTGAGCTACATCATCGGAACGATCATCGAGAAGACCATGGGCTTCCGTATCAAGAACGAAGATGAGCTCGCTGGCATCGACACCATCGTTCACGGCGAAGAGGGTTACGCACTCCAGGACGCATAATCCGCGTTCATAACTGAATACGCACGCGCTGGGCCCTGCAGAGAACTGCAGGGCTTAGCCGCGTTAACGTGTTCGAAACATAAATGCTTCATGAATGAAACGCGTGTAGCAAAGAATCTCTTCTGGAGGTTCTCATGGATACAGGTAATACCGCTTTTCTGATCATCTGCACGGCTCTCGTGTTGATGATGACTCCCGCCCTGGCATTCTTCTATGGTGGTCTTGTTCGTGCCAAGAGCGTGATCAGCATGATGATGCTCAGCTTTGGCTCGATGGCCATTGTTGGCGTGCTCTGGATTGTTTATGGCTACGCCATCGCGTTCCCCGCACTGGACAGCTCATCGTTTTATGGCATTCCTGGTGTCTTCGGTATTGATCTCGCTCACATTGGCCTGGAAAACCTCCTGGTTATTCCCGAGGGTGCCTCTGTTCCTCCTCTTGTTTTTGCTGCGTTCCAGGCAACCTTCGCCATCATTACCGTTGCGCTGATTTCAGGAGCCATTGCTGACCGTGCCAAGTTTGGTGCGTGGATGGTCTTTGCTGGCGTCTGGGCGACTCTGGTCTATTTCCCTGTTGCCTCGTGGATCTTCAACTTCACTGTTGTAGATGGTGAAATGACCAGTGGTGGTTGGCTCGTGTACAACGTCGGTGCCCTTGACTTTGCCGGTGGTACAGCAGTTGAAATCAACTCTGGTGCCGCAGCACTTGCTCTTGCTTTGGTCCTGGGTAAGCGCATTGGTTTCGCAAAGGGTGTTCATAAGCCCCACAATGTTCCCTTTGTTCTGCTGGGTGCTGGTTTGCTCTGGTTCGGGTGGTTTGGCTTCAACGCCGGTTCTGCTGTGGCAGTGGATGGTATTGCGGCCATTGCCCTCATCAACACCATGGCCGCTGGTGCATCCGGAATTATCGGATGGCTCATCATTGAGCGTTTCAAGGATGGCAAGGCAACCTCTGTGGGTGCTGCTTCTGGTGCTGTTGCCGGTCTGGTCGCCATTACGCCGTCCTGCGCATACTTGACACCTACCTGGGCGCTGGTACTTGGTCTTTTGACTGGAGTGTTGTGTGCGCTGGCTGTTGAGCTCAAGTTCACCTTCGGTTTTGATGACTCGCTCGACGTGGTGGGTATCCACCTTGTCGGTGGTCTGATTGGAACCTTGTTCCTCGGATTCTTCGCTACTGAAGTTGGTCTGATCTACTCCGGATCCTTTGAGCAGCTGGGCAAGCAAGCAATTGCGGCCCTCAGCGTCTTGATCTACTCGTTCGTCATGTCCTTTGCCATTGGCTGGGTCATTGATAAGACCATGGGCTTCCGTGTTCGTAACGAGGATGAACTTGCCGGTATTGACTTGGTCATGCACGGAGAAGAGAGCTACGACTACTAAACCTGCGTGTCAGGTTTTGCGTTAGAGTAAACTTCTCGATAAAGTTCCAAGGTACTCATTAGAGTGCAACGCGGATGTGGCGCAGTGGTAGCGCATAACCTTGCCAAGGTTAGGGTCGCGAGTTCGAATCTCGTCATCCGCTCGAGTGTGGTCATTCCTAAGACTTACTCATTGTTAGCGTGGGCAACCACCTACGGTGGATTGGCCGAGAGGATAGGCAGCGGCCTGCAAAGCCGTCCACACCGGTTCGAATCCGGTATCCACCTCCAAAACTAGGTTGAAAGACTTAGCTTTTGAGCGATTGGCGCAGCGGTAGCGCGCTTCCCTGACACGGAAGAGGTCGCTGGTTCGATCCCAGTATCGCTCACTGAAAACCCTCGGATTTCCGGGGGTTTTTCTTTTGGCTAGGCTGGGAGTAGAGAAAGTTCTAAGAGGAGTTCACTTCGTGTCTGATGTTTCCGGTTCACTCACCGTTCAAGCCTCCAGCGACGGCTTTGCGCTCTTCACAGACCGCAGCATCGTCGCTATGCGTGTCAACGGTGAGCTTCGTGACTTAGCTCACGTCCTCAACGCTGGTGACGTAGTTGAGCCTGTTGCGATCGATTCGGCAGATGGCTTGAATATCCTTCGCCACTCGGCCGCTCACGTACTTGCCCAGGCTGTCCAGAATGTGAATCCTGAAGCAAAGCTGGGTATTGGCCCTCCCGTCACGGACGGTTTCTATTACGACTTCGATGTTGAAGAAGCCTTCACACCAGAAGACATGAAAGCCCTCGAAAAGGCCATGTCACGCATTGTTCGCGCTGGACAGCGCTTTATGCGTCGCGTTGTCACCGAAGACGAAGCACGTGCAGAGCTTGCTGCCGAGCCATACAAACTCGAACTCATCGGCCTCAAGGGTGGAAACACCGGAGATGACAATGAGAGCGTTGAAGTCGGCGGCAATGAACTCACTATCTACGACAACGTAGATCCCGCCACGGGGGAGACCGTGTGGAAGGATTTGTGCCGCGGTCCTCACATTCCGAACACGCGCATGATTGGTGAAAGCTTCGCCCTCACTCGCCTGGCTGCTGCCTACTGGCGCGGTTCAGAAAACAACCCCCAGCTTCAGCGCATCTACGGCACCGCATGGCCTTCAAAAGCAGACCTTCGTGCCTACCAAGAACGACTCGAAGAAGCTGCCAAGCGTGACCACCGCCGTTTGGGTAGTGAGCTTGATCTGTTTAGCTTCCCTGACGAGATTGGTTCTGGTCTTCCGGTATTCCACCCCAAGGGTGGTGTGATTCGTCGCACGATGGAGGATTACTCTCGTCGTCGCCACGAAGAAGGTGGCTATGAGTTTGTCTACTCACCTCACATCACCAAGTCGAACCTTTTTGAAACCAGCGGTCACCTCGACTGGTATTCCGATGGCATGTTCCCTCCCATGAAGTTGGACGAGATTCGCAACGAGGCAGGGGATGTGACCCGACAGGGCGTCGACTACTACCTCAAGCCGATGAATTGCCCGTTCCACATTCTCATCTTCAAGTCACGCTCCAAGAGCTACCGCGAACTTCCCTTGCGTTTGTTCGAGTTTGGTTCTGTTTATCGCTATGAGAAGTCAGGTGTCGTTCACGGTCTGACTCGCGTTCGCGGTATGACTCAAGACGATGCTCACATCTTCACCACGCGCGAGAACATGAAGGAAGAACTCACCAAGGTTCTGAACTTCGTGCTGTCGCTCCTTCGTGACTACGGTCTGGATGACTTCTATCTGGAGCTCTCTACCAAGGACCCCAAGAAGTATGTCGGCGATGACGCTATCTGGGACGAAGCCACCGAGACGCTACGCCAGGTTGCAGAGGACTCTGGATTGACCCTGGTGCCAGATCCAGGTGGTGCTGCCTTCTATGGCCCCAAAATCTCCGTACAGGCACGTGACGCTATTGGTCGTACCTGGCAGATGTCGACCATTCAACTCGACTTCAACCTGCCCGAGCGTTTTGATCTCGAATACACCGGCTCGGATGGCAACCGCCACCGTCCCGTCATGATTCACCGTGCGCTCTTTGGCTCAATCGAACGCTTCTTTGGCGTCTTGACCGAACACTACGCTGGTGCATTCCCGCTCTGGTTGGCTCCAGTCCAGGCCATCGGTATTGCTGTTGCTGAAGAGTATGAAGAGTATCTCTCCGGTGTTCTTGACCAGCTCAAGGCTGAAGGACTTCGCGTTCAACTGGATGCCAGTGATGACCGCATGCAGAAGAAGATCCGTAACGCCGCAGCCCAGAAGATCCCTGTGCAAATCATTGCTGGTGAAGAAGACCGCAACAACGGTGCCGTGAGCTTCCGTTTCCGTGACGGAAGTCAGCGCAACGGTATTCCGGTCAGTGAGGCGATTGCACTTCTCGTAGGTGCTGCCAAGGATCACCGTCAAGTACTCACTGCAGACGATCTATGAACCACTACGGAGAAGATGAATTCGAGGGTGTAGATCTTCGATCTGCTTCTTCGTTCGCTGGAGTTCCTGATGAATTTCAGCGTCTGTGGACCCCGCATCGCCTTGCCTACATTGAAAATGGCCAGCAGCCACCTGAGGCGGACTGTCCTTTTTGCCTGGCACCGGAAATGTCTGATGAAGAGGGCTTAATTGTTCACCGAGGCACGCATGCCTTCGTCTTGCTGAACCTGTATCCCTACAACAGTGGACATTTACTTGTCTGCCCCTACAGACACGTTGCGATGTATGACGACGCAACTGTTGAAGAGACGGCAGAAATAGCTAGTCTTACTCAGGAAGCAATGCGAGTACTGAAGAAGGTTTCTCGCAATGATGGCTACAACATCGGCATGAATCAAGGCCGGGTTGCTGGAGCTGGAATTGCAGATCACCTTCATCAACATGTGGTGCCCAGATGGGCCACGGATTCGAATTTCTTCCCCATCATTGCCAAGAGCAAAGCAGTAACTGCTCTGCTCGGTGATGTGCGTAATGCCATTGCGCAAGCATGGCCCAAAGCAAACTAAACTTTTTCCTCTCACCCTCTAAAGAAGAAGCTGTAGATCATGACTGAAAAGAACAACGCCCCTCTTACTGGCAGCAACCGCGTTAAGCGTGGACTAGCAGAGCAGCTCAAGGGCGGTGTCATCATGGACGTCGTCAACGCAGAGCAGGCTCGCATTGCTGAAGACGCTGGTGCAATTGCAGTAATGGCTCTGGAGCGTGTCCCCGCAGACATTCGTGCGCAGGGTGGCGTAGCTCGCATGAGTGACCCCGACCTCATTGAGGGCATTCAGGCTGCGGTGAAGATTCCTGTCATGGCTAAGGCCCGTATCGGTCACTTCGTTGAGGCGCAGGTTCTTGCTGAGCTCAACGTTGACTTCATCGACGAGTCCGAAGTTCTCAGCCCTGCTGACTACATCAACCACATCGACAAGTGGGCTTTCGATGTTCCTTTCGTCTGTGGTGCAACCAACCTGGGTGAAGCTCTTCGTCGTATCAACGAAGGTGCTGCCATGATTCGCTCCAAGGGTGAAGCTGGTACCGGTGACGTTTCTGAAGCAACTAAGCACATCCGTAAGATCAAATCAGAACTGCGTTGGTTGTCCTCCATGTCGAAGGACGAGCTTTACGTTGCTGCTAAGGAACTTCAGGCTCCCTACGACCTCGTTGTTGAGGTTGCAGCTGCTGGAAAGCTTCCTGTTCCCATGTTCACCGCTGGTGGTGTTGCAACTCCTGCTGACGCAGCCATGATGCTTCAGCTCGGTGCTGACGGTGTCTTCGTTGGCTCAGGTATCTTCAAGTCGGGTGACCCTGCTGCTCGCGCTAAGGCAATCGTCAAGGCAGCAGCATTCTTCGATGACCCCAAGGTCATCGTGGAAACCTCTCGCGGACTCGGTGAAGCAATGGTCGGCATCAACGTCGCTGACATTCCTGCACCACACCGCCTCGCTGATCGTGGCTGGTAACTTCCAGCACCTCAGAATTGGCGTCCTCGCCTTTCAAGGTGATGTTCGTGAGCACATCCAGGTTCTCGAAGAACTTGGTGCGCAGGTCAGTAAAGTTCGTCGTCCCGATGAACTAGCCGCTGTGGACGCATTGGTGATCCCTGGTGGGGAATCCAGTGTGATGGACAAGCTAGTTCGCTTGTTTGGCATGCAACAACCTCTTCGTGACGCCATCGCTAGTGGGCTTCCTGTTTTTGGTACCTGTGCGGGACTCATCATGATGGCTGACCACATCGTGGACGCTATTGCCGAACAAGAGTCGCTCGGTGGACTTCATGTTGATGTTCGTCGAAATGCTTTTGGCACCCAGATTGATTCTTTTGAGGTTGACCTCGAAATGCCGGGTGTTACAGCTGAACCTGTTCCTGCAACGTTTATCCGTGCTCCGATTGTGGAACGCGTTGGTGAGGGTGTCCGCGTGATTTCCCAACTTGCCGATGGTCGCATCGTTGCTGTTGAGCAGGGATATCTCCTTGGTATTTCTTTCCACCCTGAAGTCAACGGTGATACCCGAGTTCATGAATACTTCCTTGGGCGCGTAGCCCAATCTGTTGTTGAGAAGAAAGCTAGTATCTAAGGCATGTCTGGACATTCCAAATGGGCAACCACTAAGCACAAGAAGGCGATTATTGACTCTCGCCGTGCGAAGTCATTTGCCAAGCTGATTAAGAATATTGAAGTAGCAGCCAAGCTTGGCGGTGCTGACCTTTCTGGAAACCCCACTTTGGTGGATGCGGTTCAGAAAGCAAAGAAGACAAGTGTTCCCAACGACAACATTGATCGCGCCATCAAGCGTGGTGCTGGACTTACTGGTGACTCGGTTGAATACACCACCATCATGTACGAAGGTTACGGACCTAACGGTGTTGCACTTCTCATCGAATGTTTGACCGATAACAAGAACCGTGCCGCCGCTGAAGTGCGTACGGCGATGAGCCGTAACGGCGGAAACATGGCAGATCCTGGTTCTGTTGCTTATAACTTCAGCCGCAAGGGTGTTATTCGCGTTTCTGCTCAGACCGGTATTGATGAAGATTCCATCCTCGCTGCTGTTCTTGACGCGGGTGCTGAAGACGTTGAAACACACAACGGTTCGTTCGAAATCATTTCTGAACCTCAAGACCTGGTCAAGGTGCGAGAAGCTCTCCAGGCAGCTGGCATTGACTATGACTCTGCTGATGCAGAGTTCGTGCCTAACCTCGAGGTTGAAGTTGATGCGGACACTGCACGCAAGGTGTTCAAGCTCATTGATGCACTCGAAGATTCCGACGATGTTCAAAACGTCTTCAGTAACTTCGACTTGAGTGAATCAGTTCTCGCTGAGCTCGAGCAGGACTAACTTGCGCATTCTCGGAGTTGATCCGGGGCTTACCCGTTGCGGTGTTGGCATCATCGATGCCAACGCTGATCGTTCTGTGTCACTTGTCTCAGTCACGGTGCTCACAACGGATAAAGATCTTGAACTGCCACAAAGACTGCTTCAACTCCGAAGCGAACTTGCTGCGCTGATTGAAGAATTCAAGCCTGAACGAATAGCTGTCGAGCGCGTCTTTGCTCAGCACAATCTCCGCACCGTGATGGGCACCGCACAAGCAAGTGCTGTCGCATTCGTGGAAGCTGCCGAGCGCGGCATCCCCGTCGATATGCATACTCCCAGTGAGGTCAAGGCATCTGTCACTGGAACGGGCCGTGCCAACAAGGTGCAAGTGGCCACCATGGTGGGAAGACTCCTGACCCTGCCCGAAGGAAAATTGCTTCCTGATGCAACGGATGCGCTAGCTTTGGCGATCTGTAATGCCTGGCGTGGGGGAGCGGGAACTGCGCCCAAGGGCGCACTCACTCCTGCACAGCAGCGTTGGCGCGATGCGGAGCGTCAGGCCAAGAAACGCGGTTAACAACGCTTAAGCTGAGCAGGTGATTGCCTCCCTGCGCGGCACCGTCTTATCGGTGCGAGAGAACACCTGCATCGTTGATGTGAACGGTGTCGGCTATGCAGTGAACATCACTCCCTCTCACAAGCGTTCACTTCATGTTGGAAACGAATACTCATTCCTCACGTCACTCATTGTGCGTGAAGATTCCATGACGCTTTTTGGTTTTGAGAATCCTGAAAGTCTGGAACTCTTTGAGCTCCTGCTCTCTGTTTCTGGTGTTGGTCCACGCTCTGCACTTGCAGTCTTGGCTGAACTCTCTCCAGCAGATATTTTGACTGCGGTTGTCAATGAAGATGACACGGCGTTCAAGAAGGTTTCTGGAGTAGGTCCGAAGACGGCGAAGTTGATTATTGTGCAGCTCGCAGGAAAGCTCACTGCACTTTCCCACACTGATGTGGTTGCATCAGCAATCCCTGCAAGTTCTGCCATTACGCTCAGTGTTGTTCAAGCACTAGTTGGTCTTGGCTGGAATGAAAAGACCGCGCGAGATGCAGTCGAATCCCTGGATACGTCATCTACTTCCGCAACCACAGCATCTGTTTTGAAAGAGGCCCTGGCAGCCTTAGCGAGGAACAGTTGATGTCCGAGTTCGACATCACCTCAGTAGAGCCTCTCGACGAGGCAGAGCTCGATTTCGAAGGCGCACTTCGTCCTTCCTCTCTTGACGAGTTTGTTGGACAGCGCCGTGTCGTTGGTCAACTAGATCTGCTGCTCAAAGCTGCCGAGATGGATAGTCGAACCCCCGATCACATCTTGTTGGCTGGCCCTCCTGGGTTGGGTAAAACGACTCTTGCGATGATCGTGGCTCATGAAACGGGACGTGCATTGCGCATGTCGAGCGGTCCAGCAATTTCACACGCGGGGGACTTGGCCGCCTTGCTGTCTTCTTTGGTTCCTGGTGAAGTGTTATTCATCGATGAAATTCACCGCATGGCTCGTTCCGCCGAAGAAATGCTTTACCTCGCGATGGAAGACTTCCGAATCGACATCATGGTGGGCAAAGGGGTGGGTGCCTCGAGTATTCCACTCGAACTTCCACCATTCACGTTGGTTGGCGCCACCACTCGTACAGGGTTACTCGCTAACCCCTTGCGTGACCGTTTTGGTTTCACCGGCCACCTAGAGTTCTACGAAACAGAGGAACTGTTGCGTGTGTTGACACGTTCGGCAGCTCTTCTCGGGCTTGAAATTCCGCAACCTGCGCTTGCTGAAATTGCGGGACGTAGCCGTGGAACCCCACGTATTGCTAATCGCTTACTCCGTCGAGTTCGCGACTACATGACAGTTCATGCATCAGAGTCAGCAATAGATGCTGTCAACAATGCTCTCGCTTTGTATGACGTCGATCCTCGAGGACTCGATCGTCTAGACCGATCAGTTCTCACAGTGTTGATCAATCGCTTTGCTGGGGGACCGGTTGGAGTCTCGTCATTAGCTGTCTCTATTGGTGAAGACGCTGAAACAATCGAAGCAGTTGTCGAACCTTTCCTCATTCGTGAGGGCCTCATTGTGCGCACCCCTCGGGGACGTGTCGCCACTCAGGAAGGTTGGAAGCACTTAGGTCTGACTCCACCTGCAAATGACCCCACACTTCTGTGACCTATACTCAATTAGCGGTGATTTCTCACCAACTCCAAGCAATAACTAAGGATTTCTCGTGGATGCAATGACACTCTTCATGATGGCCGTTTTGGCTGTCCTGGTCTTCTTCATGTTCCGTAACGGCCAGAAGCGTAAAAAGGCTGCTCTTGAACTGCAGAACCAGGTTGTTGTTGGCGCTCACGTTATGACTACTTTTGGTGTCTATGGAACCATCAAGTCCATTGATGAGGCAGAGAACATTGTTGTTCTCGAGACCTCTCCCAAGAACACCCTCAAGCTTCACCGTCAGGCAATTGCTCGTGTTGTTGAGTCTGCTGCTGTCACTCCCTCTGCTGGCGAGGCAATTGGTGCAGATCTGACCAACCTTGCACTCAACCCTGAGGCTGAATCTGGCAAGCTCGAAATCGACCCACAGTTCGGTGAGCGTAAGCCTAAAAACTCAAAGTAATGGCTAAGTCTCAGTCAACGCGCAAAGCCCTGCGCTCTCTGACCTGGCTGCTCGTACTTGTCGCTGGTTTAGTAGGTATTAACGCTGCTGGTGTGCTCTGGGGTGGCGGTTCATGGGCTCCCAAACTTGCTCTCGACCTCGAGGGTGGTACTCAGATCGTGCTCTCTCCCCAATTGGAGAGTGGACAGACTGTAACCACTGAGCAGATGGCTCAGGCGGTTTCGATTATTCGCCAGCGCATCGACGCTGCTGGTGTTTCTGAGGCAGAAATCAACACTCAGGGCAACAACAACATTGTTGTTTCTATCCCCGGTACTCCGGACGACGCAACCCTGGCGCGCATTGAGGCATCTGCAAAGCTTGATTTCCGTGCTGTTCTAGTAGCTGGCGCTCCAACTACTTCAACGATTGGAGCAGACGGGACTGCCACACCTGTTCCGGTGGGAACTGTTGATCCGAACCTTTCCACCGTTCCCGCGGTTTCTCCCTCAAACGGCAGCGACCTTAACTGGGTTACTCCAGCCCTTCAAGCACAGTATGAACAATTCGATTGCGATTCGGAGAACGCTCAGGTAGCTAATGCAGCACCTGAAGACCAGCCACTGATTACATGTGACTTCACCAACACTGTCAAGTACATCCTGGGGCCGGTTGAGGTTTCTGGTGCTGATATTTCTAACGCTGGTGCAAGCATGGTTACCACTTCTACGGGAGCCACTACTGGCCAGTGGGCAGTTGACCTTGCATTCAATGGCAAAGGAACTAAAGATTTCGGTGACGTTACCTCACGCCTCAACGCCCTAACTGGTTCACAAAATCAGTTCGCCATTGTTCTAGATGGCAAGGTTCTAACTGCCCCCGCAACAAATGCTGCGATTACTAACGGCAGCGCTCAAATTACCGGTGGATTTACCCAGACCAGCGCCAAGACTCTTGCTGACCAGTTGAAGTATGGTGCGTTGCCTATTGGTTTCCAAGTGCAGTCTTCGGACACTATCTCGGCAACGCTGGGCTCTACCCAGTTGATGAGTGGTTTGCTGGCAGGTGCCATTGGTTTGCTCCTTGTGGTTCTGTATTCCTTGTTCCAGTACCGCACTCTAGGTTTAGTCACTGTG
This sequence comes from Aurantimicrobium sp., assembly GCF_036667855.1. Lineage (NCBI taxonomy): Bacteria > Bacillati > Actinomycetota > Actinomycetes > Micrococcales > Microbacteriaceae > Aurantimicrobium > Aurantimicrobium sp. Next base: position 25,041 of record NZ_JAVWTF010000020.1, read on the forward strand.
GCATCTCTGGTCGTCGCAGCGATTCTGACTTACCTCGTAGTCACAATCCTGTCTTGGCGTGAAGGCTACCGACTCTCGCTTGCCGGTGTTGCGGGTTTGATTGTGGCCATTGGTATTACTGCTGACTCCTTCATTGTCTACTTCGAACGTATTCGTGATGAATTGCGTGATGGCCGTGGCATTGAATCTGCAGTCGAGTCGGGCTGGAAGCGCGCTATCCGCACCATCATTGCCTCGGATGCTGTCAATTTCCTTGCGGCAATCGTCCTCTTCATCCTCGCTGTGGGTAACGTGCGTGGTTTCGCACTGACACTCGGTCTGACAACGATTGTTGACCTCTTCGTTGTTTCACTCTTTACCCACCCCATGCTTCAGCTTTTGGCGAAGACGAATTTCTTTGCAAGTGGCCACAAGTTCTCCGGACTTGATCCACAGGCTTTGGGTGCTGCATACCGAGGACGAGCACAGTTTGCGCCTTCGACAGCTGTGTCCTCAGGAAAGCTCGCAAAATCTTCAAAAGAAGCCCTCAAGCGTCAAACCATTGCTGAGCGCAAAGCTCAACAGTCCTCCGGTGAGAAGGGTGAGAACTAATGGCTAGTTTTTCTCAGTTCGGTAATGACCTCTACACCGGTGCACGTTCCATCAACATTGTTGGTCGCCGAAAGCTCTGGTACACGATTTCTGCTGTGTTGATTCTGATCAGCATTGTGGGCCCCATCCTTCGTGGCGGTTTTAACTTTGGTATCGAGTTCACCGGTGGTAGTGAGTTCGTTATTTCGAACGTCACGGACACCTCTCAGACCTTGGCTACGAATGCAGTTCAGGCTGTAGATCCCAACACGGTTCCTAAAGTTTCTCGTCTGGGTGATGCCAGTGTTCGTGTTCAGACCGAACAGCTGACGGATACACAAACTCGTGAAATCCGAAATGTTTTGGCTCAGGCTTATTCAGTACCTGTTGAGAACGTCACCAGTTCGTATATTGGCGCCAGCTGGGGGCAGGACATTACAGCCCAGGCAATTAGAGGTCTGTTGGTCTTCCTTGTGCTGGCAGCACTTGTCATGGCCATTTACTTCCGCACCTGGAAGATGTCTCTCGTGGCAATCATCGCATTGCTTCACGACTTGGTGATCACTGCCGGTATTTACGGCATTTCCGGATTTGAGGTTACGCCAGGTGCTGTTATTGGTCTGCTGACCATTCTTGGATACTCCCTCTATGACACGGTTGTTGTCTTCGACAAGATTCGTGAAAACACGAGCGGTTCCACCAGGGAAGCTGGCTTCACTTTTGCTCAGCAGGTGAACTTGGCCGTGAACCAAACTCTGGTTCGTTCGATCAACACCTCAGTTGTTGCTGCACTTCCGGTGGCATCGATTCTGTTTATTGGTGCCTTCGTTCTTGGTGCAGGAACGCTCCGAGACATTTCACTTGCATTGCTCATCGGAATCATCGTGGGAACCTACTCCACCATCTTCCTTGCAACGCCTCTCTACGCTCAGATTCGTTCCAATGAGCCCGAGATTCGTAAAAGCGATAAGAAGGCATTGGCTGCCCAAGGCAAGGCTGACGCGGCTTCAGAGCCTGTCTCTGCTTAATTGCAGATAAGCCCGTCATAATGGAAACCTCGAGGAGGCGACATGGTTGATACAACGGGTTCAACGTCACTACGTCGCCTCGTGCCACGAATATTCAGTCGTGCACAGCCTGCCGATGGTTTTGAAAAGCTTCTCAAGACAGTCCGTCAGCATCACCCACGTGCTGATTTTGTTCAGCTTGAGGAAGCTCACGAGGTTGCACTCAAGGCCCACGAAGGTCAAAAGAGGCGCTCAGGTGAGCCATACATCACTCACCCCATTGCTGTTGCTCAGATTCTTGCTGAACTAGGTATTGGCCCCAAGACAATCATTGCTGCCCTGCTGCATGACACAGTGGAAGACACCGACTACACGTTGGAACAATGTCGAGCGCAATTCGGTGCTGAAGTTGCCATGCTGGTAGACGGCGTGACCAAACTCGACAAGGTTAAATACGGAGATAGTGCACAGGCTGAGACTGTTCGCAAGATGATTGTCGCGATGTCGAAAGACATTCGTGTCCTCGTTATCAAACTTGCTGACCGCCTCCACAACGCGCGCACCTGGGGCTTCATGCCGGTGGAGTCAGCTCAGCGCAAAGCACGTGAGACACTCGAGATTTACACCCCGCTTGCCCACCGATTGGGTATCCAGACCCTCAAGTGGGAACTGGAAGATCTTTCTTTTGCTGTTCTGCACCCCAAGATTTATCAAGAGATTGAAAATCTTGTTGCACAGCGCACTCCTCAACGTGAGTCGTTTGTTCAATCCGTTATCAAGGATGTTGAAAACGACCTCAAGGATGCTCGTATTCGCGGTGAGGTCAAGGGTCGGCCCAAGCAGTTCTACTCGATCTATCAAAAGATGGTCCTTCGCGGTCGCGAGTTCGATGAAATCTATGACCTCGTTGGTATCCGCGTCATTGTGAACAGCGTCCGAGACTGTTACGGCATCTTGGGTTCCATCCACGCACGCTGGAATCCCATTCCAGGTCGTTTCAAGGATTACATCGCAACACCTAAGTTCAACCTGTATCAATCCCTTCACACGACAGTGATGGGTCCATCAGGTCGTCCCGTTGAAATCCAGATTCGTACTCCTGAGATGCATCACCGTGCTGAATTCGGTGTTGCTGCACACTGGATGTACAAAGACCGCATGAATAGCGGTAAGAGTGTTGACCCTGTTGCGGTTCAGGACACAGATATGGCGTGGTTGGCGCATATTTCTGACTGGCAAGCAGAAACCGAAGACCCAGGGGAGTTCCTCGATTCCCTTCGTTTTGAAATCGGTGCCAAAGAGGTTTACGTCTTTACGCCTAAGGGACGCGTTATCGGTTTGCCTTCTGGTGCAACTCCTATCGACTTTGCTTACGCGGTTCACACCGAAATCGGCCACCGAACCATGGGTGCCAAGGTCAACGGACGACTCGTTCCACTCGAGAGCAAACTCTCCAGCGGCGATGTCATTGAGGTTCTCACCTCAAAGAATCCAGACGCAGGTCCCAGTCAAGACTGGTTGAACTTCGTTCAAAGTACGCGCACACGCAACAAGATCAAGCAATGGTTCACGAAGGAACGGCGCGACGAAGCCATTGAGCAGGGCAAGGACGCTATTGCTCGGGCAATGCGCAAGCAGAACCTGCCATTGCAGAAGTTGATGACTCAAGATTCTTTGGCTGAAGTTGCCAGCAACCTTCGCTATGAAGATGTCTCCATGCTCTATGCAGCTGTGGGAGAAGGTCACGTCTCGACTCAATCGGTTATTGAGAAGATTCTTGCGAGCATTCACGAAGATGGTGACACTGAAGAAGTTGAGTTTGTTCTTCCCTCTCGTGGACCTTCAAAGCCTCTACTTCACAGCGATTCTGGCGTTCTCGTTCGAGGTGCTCCCGACATCCTGGTGAAGTTGGCCAAGTGTTGTACTCCAGTTCCCGGAGATGCAATTTCTGGCTTTGTTACACGTGGTCAAGGGGTATCTGTTCACCAGACGAGCTGTCACAATGTGGCGAATATGCTCAACGAACCTGAGCGCATGATCGAGGTTGAATGGTCTCCCTCATCCAAGAGTGTGTTCCTTGTTCAAATTCAGATCGAAGCACTGGACCGCTCAGGACTTCTCTCTGATGTGACACGGGTCTTGTCCGAACACCACGTGAACATCTTGTCTGCCACGGTGAGTACGTCTCAGGACCGGTTGGCATTGAGTCGTTTCGTCTTCGAAATGAGTGACGTGATGCACCTGGATCGCGTTCTCAACGCCGTTCGTCGCATTGATGCCGTCTATGACGTCTATCGCGTATCCGAGGGCTAAATATTTAACTCTTGTGCTCTTCTGAGTGCCGTCCGTTTGTTCGGCACGGAAATCATGTTGTTGAGTCTCCTGAGAACTGTTTCCTGTGAAATTTCATAAGCACTCATTACATTCCTACACAGTCCTTGTACTAGTTGGTCGTTCACATGTCCCGACCTTAGAAGGTCAATAATGGTCCTGAGCGGACTGGTGATCCCACTCGTGCTTTCCAGCCACACATCAGTTGAAGCAAGTGTTCGTTCTTCAATATCCAGATTGTGATGAACAGCCCTTCGTATACGTCGAACTGTCACGGTTGAAGCGGTGTGTTTGTTCGGTTCTTTGCACAAGCCCAATGCCCACACAGCAGATATGCCGGTGAGGACAACCGGGTGACGTTCTTGTTGGAGGATTTTCCTACTACGAGTCCTCCAGTTCTGTACCTCATCCCAGAAATCGTGATCTTGATTAATTTCACCGGATAAGCGCAATGCTGACAGTTCGGCGGGGGAGAAGTGAGAAGTTAACGAAAAGTGGTCCATGCGCACATCGTGCATCATGGACCACTCGGTGAGTAAAGGAACTCACAAATGTGTGGACAATCTACTTCAGGACAGCAAGCCATTCCTTTTGAGTCTTGATTGCTTCCTCAAGCTCTGTGGCTTTCTTGGAATCCTTAGCTGACTTTGCAGCTGCAAGTTCCGCTTCGAGCTTCTCGATCTTTTCTTCAATCTGTCCAGCTAAGCCTTCAGAACGAGCTTGCTTTTCTGGGTTTGACGCATTCCAGTGGTTATCTTCGAGTTTGCGCACGGCCTGTTCGACCTTGCGCATGCGCTCTTCAGTTGGCTTGAGTTGTGCGCGAGGAACCTTGCCCGCAGCATCCCACTTCTTCTGAAGCGCGTTGAGCTTGGCGCGTGCATCGACGCGGTCAGTTGCCTCGAGAAAAGTTTCAGCTTCTGCCAGAATGGCGAGCTTAACCTCGAGGTTTCCTGCGTAGGAAGCATCCTCTACTTCGTCCTGCTCTTTCTTGGCCGCGTAGAGAGCGTCACCGGCGGCCTTGAAGCGAGCCCAGAGGGCATCATCAATCTTTTTACCTGCACGTGGTGCAAGCTTCCACTGATCTAACAATGCACGGTATGCGGCAACACCATTAGTGCCTTGTGAAAGGAGAGCCTCTGCCTTGGAAATCAGCTCTTCCTTGGCGGACTTTGCGCCCTTGTTCTTGGAATCGAGTTCTGCGAAGAAGGCACGACGGTGCTGATCTAGCTTCTGACGTGCATCGCGGAAACGCTTCCACAGTTCATTGGACTCAGACTTCGATAGACGAGGTCCACCCTTTTGAGCGGCCTGCCATGCAGCAAAGAGTTCATCAACCTTGGCTGTGGTGGTCTTCCACTGAATTTTGGCAGGGTCGGTTGCGGCGAGCGCTTCAATCTGTTCCACGATGGCAACGCGGGCTAGTCGGGATTCCTCAACTGCTGCTGCGTTCTTTTCTTTCTCAGCCTCGCTGAGTTCGCTCAGTGAAGCGACAAGCTTGTCAAGACGCTCTGCAAGTGCGGTGTAGTTGCCAATACCGTTGCGTGCTTCAACCTGCTCGGCAATCTTCTTGGCACTCTCACTGATTTCAGAAGCAGGAGCGCCACGCTTTGCACGCTGTTCGAGAAGAACTAGTGCTGAGTTGGTGTCGTTGAACTTACGCTCGAAGAAAGCCAGAGCCTCTTCGGGAGTGACGTCGGCATACTGACCGATCAGACGCTCGCCATCAGCTTCGACGACATACACATGGCCGGCTTCGTCGACACGCGCCGTTGTCTTTTCAGACATAACAATCCACCTCGTTGGGATAGGGAACAACCAGCCTCAAGCCTAGAGCAAGGCTTCCCGTTGTGGAGACTGCTACTTTACGGAGACGCTCTTCAATGTCACGGGGACTTTTGGAGCACCATCTGAAGAACCGTTAGAGGTGCCCTGGCTGGTGACCTGGGCAATCAGTTCAGGTAAACCGCTGGTGATGTGTCCGATGACGGTGTATCCACCTGCAGCATCGCTTGGGATGGTGCTGTCTTCGTACACAATGAAGAACTGGCTACCCATGGAATTTCCGTTGCCGCCCTGGCGAGCCATTGCGATGGTTCCTGCAGGATACACATTGTCCGCAGGAGCATTCTCGACGGGACCGTAGGAATATCCTGGACCTCCACTGCCGTCTCCAGCTGGATCTCCACACTGCAGAATGTAAATTCCTTCAGTGG
>NZ_JAVWTF010000021.1:0-31107 GCF_036667855.1 Aurantimicrobium sp.
GTGGGTGGCGGGGTAAAAGACATGGTCGTTGCAACCTCCAAAAAGATGGAGTGTTGCAACGACCATTAGAACCCAAGATACTCAGCGGGCCTTTGTTGTGAAGCGTGGTTGTTTGGAAACTATTCCGCGTCGTCGATGTTGAGCAGAACGTGACCGTTGGAGACAGTCTGGCCGACCTCGGCGTTGATACCCGAGATGACGCCATCTTTGTGAGCTTCCACAGGTTGTTCCATTTTCATCGCTTCGAGAACCAGGATCAGATCACCCTTGACGACCTTCTGGCCCTCTTCGACAGCAATCTTGACGACGGTTGCCTGCATAGGAGCCTTGACGGTTGCGCCACCGGCGCCACCGACTGCGTGAGAGGCTACCTTGCGCACAGGAGCTGGACCTTGTGTTGCGAGGTCAGCATTGTTTGCCCGGAGAAGCTTGGCGGGCAATGAAACTTCGATGCGACGGTCATCCACCTCAATGGTGACATGCTGACGCTTCGCTAGTGATGGAGTTTCCTCAGCTTCACCGCTCCAGGGCTCGATGTCGTTGTTGAACTCGGTTTCGATCCAGCGGGTATAAACGGAGAATGGCTTGTCACCTTCGGGAGCGAACGCAGGGTCACGCACGATCTTGCGGTGGAAGGGAAGCACGGTGGGAAGACCAGCAACCTCAAACTCATCCAAAGCGCGACGTGAACGCTCGAGAGCTTCTTCACGGGTTGCACCAGTCACGATGAGCTTGGCCAACAGAGAGTCGAACGATCCGGAGATGACGTCACCTGCGGTGACACCGGAGTCCACGCGAACGCCAGGACCACCAGGAGCGCGGAAGACGTGCACAGGACCTGGTGCAGGGAGGAAGTTACGCCCACCATCTTCACCGTTGATACGGAACTCGAAAGAGTGACCCGTCACAACGGGGTCTGGGTAATCCAGTACGCCACCCTCGGCGATACGGAACTGCTCACGCACCAGGTCAATTCCGGTGACTTCTTCAGAGACGGGGTGCTCAACCTGGAGACGGGTGTTCACTTCGAGGAAGGAAACAGTTCCGTCCTTACCAATGAGGAATTCACACGTGCCCGCACCAAGGTAACCCACCTCTTTGAGGATGGCCTTAGATGCCCGGTAGAGCTCAGTGGTCTGCGCTTCGGTGAGGAAGGGAGCAGGGGCTTCTTCAACCAACTTCTGGTGACGACGCTGTAGCGAGCAGTCACGGGTTGAGACCACGACGACGTTGCCGTGAGCATCGGCGAGACACTGGGTCTCCACGTGACGGGGCTCATCCAGGTACTTCTCCACGAAACATTCACCGCGACCGAAAGCAGCAATTGCTTCACGAGTTGCGGACTCGAAAAGCTCTGCAACTTCTTCACGATTGCGCGCAACCTTGAGGCCACGGCCACCACCACCGAATGCTGCCTTGATGGCAACGGGCAGACCGTGGATGTCGACGAAGTCGAGAACTTCTTCAGCACCCGAGACGGGGTTGATGGTTCCAGGTGCGAGAGGAGCTCCCACCTTCTCTGCTACGTGACGAGCAGAAACCTTGTCACCGAGCTGTTCAATAGCTTCGGGGCTGGGGCCAATCCAAATCAGGCCAGCTGCCTGCACCTTGCGGGCAAAGTCAGCGTTCTCAGCCAGGAAGCCATAGCCGGGGTGAACCGCATTCGCACCGGACTTGCGGGCAACTGCCAAGATCTTGTCGATGACCAGGTAGGTCTCGGCACTGGTGGTGCCGTTCAGTGCATACGCCTCGTCTGCGAGCTTGGCATGAAGGGCGTTAATGTCTTGATCGGCATAGACGGCGACGGAACCAATTCCGTAGTCTCTGGCTGCACGAATGATGCGAACGGCGATCTCGCCACGATTGGCAATGAGGACCTTTGTAATGCGGGACATAGTCCCCAGCCTAGTAAGACAGAGGCCTCTTCAGTTGGGCATCTACGACAAAAAAGTCCGCGAGTCGTGAACGATGCCTACAACGCCTATTTGATCCAGAGTTCAGGCCAGAACACGTCCAGCTTGCTCGCCATCCGGCGAAGTGCGGGAACAGAGACTCCGACCACAGTCGAGGGGTCACCGTCGATGCGGTCAATAAAGGCAGCACCCAGAGAATCAATCGTGAACGCACCAGCCACTTTGAGCGGTTCTCCCGAGGAAATATAGGCCTCTAGCTCGGCATCAGAGATATCTGAAGAGAATGTCACCTCGGCAACAGTGACCTCTCCTACCGCAGAGTTCAGTTGACCGCCACGGTGATCAATCATCCAGTGGCCTGAAAACAACTGCCCGGTACGACCGCGTTGCTTCTGCCAGCGCTCCAGTGCCACCTCCGGAGTGTGGGGTTTGCCATAAGTCACACCATCGAGCACAAAAGCCGAGTCGCCGCCGAGAACAAAACCATCAATTTCGGAATTCAATACCGCTTCAGCCTTGGCCTGGGCAAGGAGTTGAACCATCTCAGCTGGAGCGAGGGCGCCGCCTGCAGCTGCCTCGGCAGCGGCAACAGCGGCGTCTTCATCGACCTCACTGGGGACGACAACAGGCTCAATTCCGGAGCTGCGCAGGGTCGCTAAACGTGCAGGAGAGGTGGATGCGAGATAGAAGCGCACGTACACGCCTTTCAAATATGGAAAGCTCGAACTATGGCACAGAGTAAAACACAGCGAATTGTTTCCACCTCTCGAGGTTCCGAGTTTGTGGGCACAGTCTGTGAGCTCGACATTACCAATGTCGCTCACGGTGGTGTTTTTGTTGCCCGTCACGAGGGACGTGTCATCTTCGTAGCAGACACCCTTCCCGGTGAGCGCGTGCTTGCCCGGATTACCGATGCGTCACAGAAAAGTTTCTGGCGTGCTGACACCGTCGAGGTGTTAACACCTTCTGCTGATCGCCAAGAACACGTCTGGTCGGCAGCGAGTGTGACCCGTGATCCAGCACAGCGTGCCGGAGGTGCCGAGTTTGGTCACATCAAGTTAGCTACTCAGCGTGACCTCAAAGCATTTGTCCTCGAAGACTCCCTGGCCCGCATGGGCAAGATCGAGCGCCGCGTTGAGGTGGAAGCACTCGAGGGTGACAACGAATCCCAGGGCACCGGTTGGCGCACACGCGTGCGCCTGCACGTCGATGCAGATGGGAAAGTCGGCCCCTATGCCGCTCGTAGCCATAACATCATCGAGGTGGAAGATCTTCCGCTTGCTGCGTCGCGCATTGCCGAGCTCGCTCCGTTCGGAAAGCGCATCCCTGGCATCGATTTCATTGATCTGGTGGGCCCCAGTGGCGACTCAGCGCGTGCAATTGCCGGCAACATCGACAACGGCAAAAACAAGAAGCGACCTGCTCCCGAACCCATCACGGAGAAGGTGGGCAAGCGTGCGTTCAAGGTGGACGTGCGCGGCTTCTGGCAAGTCCACCGCCACGCTGCCGCCACGCTGTCCGAAGCAGTGAGCTCCGTCATTGACGAAGCCCTCTTTGATCCTCGTGCCGCTAACCATGACCTATATGGTGGTGTCGGCTTGTTTGCTGCCGCTGTGGGTGACCGTTTCGGCTCAACCACGCGCATGACTTCAGTTGAGTCAGACGAGATGGCAACCGAGTATGCCCTCGACAACCTTGCTGAGTGGGTGGGTGCACGCGCGGTGACTGCACGAGTTGACCGCTACCTCGACAGCGTCCGCCGGGATCTCAACGCCGTGGAGAAGGCTCGCTATGCCGCAGCCACGATTGTGCTTGACCCACCACGTGCAGGTGCCGGCAAAGAGGTTGTGAACTCTCTCGCTGAGCTCTCACCAGCGCAGCTGGTGTATGTGGCGTGTGACCCTGTCGCGCTCGCGCGCGACGTGGCACTGTTCGCCGAGCGTGGCTACCAGCTCGAAGAATTGCGTGCGTTCGATCTGTTCCCGAACACGCATCACGTCGAAGCGGTTGCCCGCTTCGTGAAGAACTAGAACTTACTTTTTTGGCTTACTTACCGAAGTCCCAGCCAAAGCGGCGAGAGCCGCCTTTGATGTCTTCGCGGATACCACGCTGAGACTTTTGCCAGGCACTCATTCCTGCGCCTTGGACCTCATGCTCAATCGCTGACTCTTCTTCGATTTGAGCATCGAGGACGGCAAACACAGCAGCCTTCTCCTCAGGGCTGACGCCCTGAGTGAGGAAGCGCACATTCTCGAGCGTCACAGTGGGATGTTTCCGTGCTTCTTGGGAGGCAGGCTCGCACGCTTGCCGCGCAAGGCACGCAGTGCCTTGGTCACAGCAACACGGGTCTGTGCTGGCTCAATCACACCGTCGAGCTCCCCACGCTCTGCGGCGAGGAATGGGCTTGCCACGTTGTAGGTGTATTCGTTGGCGAGCTTGGTGCGGACGGCATTGACGTCTTCACCTGATTCTTCAGCCTTCTTGATCTCACCGCGGTAGAGAATGTTGACGGCACCCTGGCCACCCATAACCGCGATTTCAGCGGTGGGCCAGGCAAGGTTAATGTCAGCACCGAGCTGCTTGGAACCCATCACGATGTACGCGCCACCATACGCCTTGCGGGTGATGACGGTCACGAGGGGAACGGTTGCTTCGGAGTAGGCGTAGAGCAGCTTGGCGCCACGACGAATCACACCAGCCCATTCCTGGTCGGTTCCGGGAAGGTATCCGGGAACGTCTACCAGGGTCAGGATGGGAATCGAGAACGCGTCACAGAAACGAACGAAACGGGACGCCTTTTCACCGGCTTCGATGTTGAGCGTTCCGGCCATCTGTGAAGGCTGGTTCGCGACAACACCAACAGTGCGACCTTCAACGCGAGCGAAACCGACCACGATGTTAGGAGCAAACAGTGCCTGCACTTCGAGGAAGTCACCGTTGTCTGCGATGCCGCGAATGACTTCGTGCACGTCGTAAGGCTGGTTGGTGCTGTCGGGAATGAGGGTGTTGAGCTTCTTGTCCTCATCCGTGATCTCGAGTTCAACCTCGGACTCATAAACGGGAAGCTCTGCCATGTTGTTATCGGGCAAGAAGCCGACCAACGTGCGGGCATAATCGAGAGCATCACTCTCGTCTGCGGCGAGGTAGTGAGAAACACCAGAAACGGTGTTGTGGGTCAGTGCGCCACCGAGCTCCTCGAAGCCCACCTCTTCACCGGTGACGGTCTTGATCACGTCAGGTCCGGTCACGAACATGTGGCTGGTCTTGTCCACCATGATGACGAAGTCGGTCAGTGCGGGGGAGTACACAGCACCACCGGCTGCAGGGCCCATAATGATGGAAATCTGAGGAATCACACCAGAAGCAGCGGTGTTGCGACGGAAGATTTCTCCATACTTACCCAGGGCGACAACACCCTCTTGGATACGTGCTCCACCAGAGTCCAGGATGCCCAGGATCGGCACGCCCGTCTTGATGGCGAGGTCCATGACCTTGATGATCTTTTCACCGGCTACTTCACCCAAGGATCCACCGAACACGGTGAAGTCCTGCGAGTAAACAGCAACCTGGCGGCCGTGAATTGTTCCGGTACCGGTGACGACAGCGTCACCGTAGGGACGGTTCTTGTCCATGCCAAAAGCGGTAGTGCGGTGACGCACGTATTCGTCCAGCTCTACAAAGGAACCGGGGTCGAGAAGTTCTTCGATGCGCTCACGGGCAGTCATCTTGCCCTTGGCGTGCTGCTTCTCAGCTGCCTTGGCACCGTTCTCAATAACTGCTTCGTTGTAGCGTGCCTTCAGATCGGCAAGCTTTCCAGCAGTAGTGAAGGGGTCGATAGATTTCGCGTTTTCAGTCACGCTTTTCACTCTACTTGCCATAGGTATCGAAAAAGGGTTAGAGCTTCCCTACAAAAAACACCTGCCAAACTGTTCTTATGGACCTTTCGCTCAGCGCACCTCTTGCTTCACGCTTGCTTTGGCTCGATGAAGTGGGCTCCACAAATACCCATCTGGTGGCGGCGGTTAACTCGAGTGAGGGTGCCGAATGGCCAGATTTCTCGGTGGTTGCCACCGATAACCAAGTGGCAGGTAAGGGGCGACTTGGCCGCGATTGGAGCGCACCTGCCGGAGCATCCTTGGCCGTGTCGGTATTGCTGCGCCCAGAAACTCCTGCAGGACGTCCCCTTCCCCCTGAGTCCCTCAGCTGGATGGGGCTGTTAGCAGGGCTCGCCATGGCCAGGGCCTGCAACAGCGTCCTGCCGGAGGGAAAGAAGGCCACCATCAAGTGGCCCAACGACGTTCTCATCGGAGAGAAGAAAGTCTGCGGTGTTCTCAGTGAACTTGTTGTCACACCCCAAGGTCTGGCACTTGTTGTGGGCACGGGTGTGAACATCGCGCTCGCCGAGGCAGAACTTCCTGTCCCCACGGCAACCTCGCTTGTGTTGGAAGGAGCACAGACCACACTCGATGGGGTGCTGGCGGCGTACTTGACTGAATTCGCACGCATCACCCGAGTGTTCACCTCTGCTGCAGGCAATGTGCGCAGCTCAGGATTGCTCGACCAGGTCACCGAGCTGTGTAACACGATTGGGAAATCAGTGCGCGTGGAACTTCCCTCGGGCGAAAGCCCCGTTGGAACCGCGATAGGCCTAAGTGAAAACGGCTCCCTCATCGTGGAGATGAGTAACTGTGCTGAGCCTCTGGTGGTCTCTGCCGGAGATGTCACTCACTTGCGCGTGATCTAGCCCACTATCCCAGCGCGTCACCAGGGTTGGTGTTCTCCCGCCGACAATAATTGACCTAATGTCTAACCCCACTGTTGCCTATGAGCCTGCGCCCACGGAAGCAGCAGAACCCGTCGTCGTGCGACTTCGTCGCCACGGTCGCGTTCTGTTCATGCCCTCCCTGGCGCTGATTGGTGTGGCAACCGCGTGGGGTTTCTTTTCTGAAGGCTTCCCCGAGCTCTGGATGAACCTCGTGTTCTGGCTGCTCAGTGCACTGCTCGTGATTGTGCTGTGGGTATTCCCTCTGGTGACCTGGTTGGGTAACCGCGTCATCATCACCACCCGACGCGTGATTATTTATCGGGGCATCATGACTCGCACGAAGCAAGAAGTGCTCTATGGTCGCATCCACGATGTGACGGTGCGTCAGAACGCTGTGCAGGCAGTTTTTGGTGCTGGCGACCTTCTTCTCAACACCGGCGCAGAAGCACCGATTCGTCTCTTTGATTTGCCCAAGGCAAACCTGGTTCTTTCCGCGCTCTCCGAGCTCGTTGATTCACAAGCTCCGCTGTCTGCTCAGCTGCGTCGTGATGACCAGCGCTGGACGAACGAGTATTAGAACCGAGTGCTTGAGCTGATTACGAAGAGCTCGTGGAGTTCTTCTTGCCGAAACGGCGCTGCCATCCCCACGCAGTGACGGACTTCATCGCCTCAACCACGATGTTCTTACTCATCTTGGATTCACCGGTTTCACGTTCCTTAAACTCGATGGGAAGCTCCACAACGGTGTATCCGGCGTCGAGCACGCGCAGGGTCAGATCAATCTGGAAGCAGTAGCCGTGCGAGTTCACTTCTTCGAGGTGGATTCCGCGCAGGACCTCCGCGCGGAATGCGCGGAACCCTGCGGTGGAATCTTTCACATTGATTCCCAGTGCAATGCGAGCATAGGCATTTGCGCCGCGGCTGAGGAACAAGCGGTGCGCAGGCCAGTTCACGACAGAGCCACCTGTGACCCAGCGTGAACCAATAGCCAAGCCGGGGTAGTGCGCACCAGGAACGGTGGGTGCAGAGACAGCACCGATGAGTGCACCGAGACGGCTAGCTGGGTGGGAGCCATCGGCATCCATCTCGACGATGATCTCAAATCCGTGTTCAAGTGCCCAGGCAAAGCCAGCGAGGTAGGCATCGCCGAGTCCTGTTTTTTCGGTGCGGTGAAGAACGTGCACGAAGGGATCAGCACTGGCCAAAGCATCCGCCTTGGCTCCCGTGCCATCGGGGCTGTTGTCATCCACGATGAGGATGTTTGCGTCGGGAACAGCGATGCGAACGGCCTTCACTGCCTCGGGCAAGGTCTCGAGTTCGTTATAGGTGGGAATGATGACGACGGTGCTCATCGCTTCGCGCTCCACACCCACCAGCGATAGAGCGCAAAGCGAACCAGGGTTCCCAGACCTAAGCCAATGATGTTGGCAGAGACGTTATCTGCCAGCAAAGAATCAAAGCCCAATACATAGTGGGTGAACCACAAGGTGGCCAAGGTCACGAGCATGCCGGCAACAGATGCCAAGACGAACTCAATGAGTTCGCGGACAACATCTGAGCGCTTATCGCGGCGGAAAGTCCAGTAGCGGTTGCCCAGCCAGTTGACCACGATGGCCACCGAAGTGCTCATGAACTTGGCCGTCAGAGGCTCCGCCCACCAGCCGGGGCCAGACAGGGAGAGTAGATTAAAGAGTGAAACGTCGACGACGAGTCCGACTAATCCGACCAGTCCGAACTTGACGAAGTAGCCCAACAGGCCTCTTCGCAAGCGAGTAAACAGGCTCGGGGAGGGCTCGGTTGCGATCACTCGCTCCGATGTGGTCATGTTTCTCCCCGTAAGTGCACTCTCAAACCCGTTCAATCACGTGAAAGATGAGCCGTTGACAACTGTAGTTGGCGTTATAGGTGGCGGCCAATTGGCCCGCATGATGGTGCCCCCTGCAATTAATCTAGGCCTAGATATCCGAGTGCTTGCTGAGAACGAAGGCTCTTCGGCGCAGATCGCCGCATCACAGGTTGGCGACTACACCGACGTCGAAACGGTGCTCGCTTTCGCAGCGGATTGCGACGTCATTACTTTCGATCACGAACACGTTCCTGCCCATGTGTTGGCAGAGCTGATTAAGCGTGGCTATTCCGTGCAGCCAGGTCCTCACGCTCTTGAGTTTGCTCAAGACAAGCTGCGCATGCGCCAGCGTTTAGGTGATCTCGGTATTCCTGTTCCGGGGTGGACGCAGGCATCAACAGCTGAACACGTCACCGACTTCCTCACTGAATGGGGTGGCCGAGCTGTGGCCAAGACGGCTCGTGGAGGCTATGACGGTAAGGGTGTTCGCGTCATCACCAGCGCTGCAGAGGTTGCCGACTGGTTAGAACTTCTTCAGCCCGGTGAATCACTTCTGCTTGAAGAATTCGTCGAGTTCCGCCGTGAACTCTCCCAACTGATTGCCCGTCGCCCTAGTGGCGAGATGGCACTGTGGCCTGTGGTCGAAAGCATCCAGGCAGACGGTGTCTGCAGCGAAGTGATTGCCCCCGCCCCACACTCACAGGGAAAGATTGCCGACATGGCTGGCTCGATTGCCACCCAAATCGCCGCAGAACTCGACGTCACCGGTGTGATGGCCGTGGAACTTTTTGAGACCACCGATGACCGCATCTTGGTGAACGAACTCGCGATGCGTCCCCACAACTCTGGACACTGGACCCAAGACGGCAGCACCACCAGCCAGTTCGAGCAGCACTTGCGTGCTGTGCTCGACCTGCCACTGGGTGCTACCGGCCTGACTGCTCCGTTTACCGTGATGGTAAACATCTTGGGAGGCCCCGCATCTGGTGACATGCTCTCGCCCTTCCCACACGCGATGGCAGAGCACCCCACCGTGAAAATCCACACTTATGGCAAGGAACCACGTCCGGGTCGTAAGGTTGGCCACGTCAACGCCTCCGGAGATGATCTGCCCGAGGTTGCTTATCAGGCGCGTGGCGCAGCAGGATTCTTTCAGGTCTGAGCCCTAGCCTTGAACAATGGCTGAAACGCAACCACTCGTCGCCGTTGTAATGGGATCTGACTCTGACTGGACTGTCATGAGTTCTGCCGCCAACGTGCTGGGCGACTTTGGCATCCCGTTCGAGGTTGAGGTGCTCTCTGCGCACCGCACCCCAGAGAAAATGATTGCCTTTGGTAAGGCAGCTGCAGGCCGCGGCCTGAAGGTCATCATCGCCGGTGCCGGTGGTGCTGCGCACCTGCCCGGCATGCTCGCCAGTGTGACTCCCCTTCCTGTTGTGGGAGTTCCTGTACCTTTGGCCAAGCTCGACGGCATGGATTCACTGCTGTCGATTGTGCAGATGCCTGCGGGTGTTCCTGTTGCCACCGTGTCTATCGGTGGCGCCACCAATGCGGCGCTGCTGGCCGTCAAGATTCTTGCCACCAGTAACCCAGACCTGCTCAAGGCTGTAGAAGCGTATGCTTCCAGCCTGGCCGATCTGGTTGAAGAGAAGAACAAGGCTCTCAAGTCTCAGTTATGAGCCAGACCAGCCCACTGAGGTATCCCGACACCAGTTCGCAGAAGGTCATGACCACCCGCGCCTGGTGGTTGGTTGTACTCAACTTCGTGCTGCCGGGCTCGGTGCAGGCGTTAGCTGGGAACAAGCGACTGGGCAAGATTGGCTTAGGAGCTACTCTTGTTCTCGTGGGCTTTCTTCTGCTCACATTCCTTATCGGGCTGCTCTGGCCTACTGCTGTCTTCTTCCTCGCAACGTGGGGACCCACGTTGCTTGTGGGGCAGATTGCGCTCTACGTCTATGCCGCACTGTGGGCCATTCTCACCCTGGACACTCTTCGACTTATCCGTGTCGTCAAGACTGGACCTCGCGCGAGATGGTGGGTTGCCAGTGTCACTGTTGTTGCGATGCTCTTCATTTCAGGCGGGGCTGCCTATGCTGCAACCCTGACTGGAAGTCTCAACAACGCCCTCGGCAAAATCTTTGTTGCCGGCCCCAGCGAACCGCCCGTGGATGGCCAATACAACTTCTTGCTTCTCGGTGGTGACGCAGGTGAAGATCGCGCAGGTTTACGTCCTGACACCGCACAGGTTGTTAGCGTCAATGCAGAGACTGGTCAGGCAACAATCATCGGTATGCCTCGTGACCTACAGGCCATTCCGTTCAATGAAGACTCACCGATGTATTCGGTGTATCCGAACGGATACACCCAAGAAACCGGTGAATACTGCACTCGTTGGGCATGTTTGAACACGGTCTATGTTGCTGCCGAAAATGACCACCCTGACCTCTATCCCAATGCCGCAGCTGAAGGGAGCTCACCGGGAATCGAAGCCATGCGGGATGCTGCAGAGGCCATTACCGGCCTGGACATTCAGTACTACGTCCTGATTGATATGCAAGGATTACTGAACCTTATTGATGCACTTGGGGGGGTCGAAATTGATGTGCAAGAGAGAATTGCAATTGCTACTCCTGACGTTCCAGAGGATGAAGTTGAGCGATGGGTTGAAATTGGCAATCAACATATGGACGGTTGGTTGGCAATGGAATACATGCGGTCACGTTGGAACGGCACCGGCGATTACGACCGAATGAAGCGACAACAACAAGTTCAAGAGTCACTTCTTCGTCAGATGAATCCAGCTAATGTTTTGTCAAAATTCCAGGAAATTGCATCAGCTGGAACTCAAGTCGTAAAGACAGATATTCCACAATCTATGTTGGGTTACTTTGTCAGCCTAGGTCTCAAGACAAAGGAACTCCCTATAAACCATATTGAGCTCACGCCTTACATTGAGCCTTACCCTGTTGATACTGAGTATCCCGATTACTCGGGCATCCAAAACTATTTAGAACTAGTTATTCACCCGCCTACGCAGGCAGCTACCCCATAAGTTTTTCATGAAGCTGCCAGGCAAGCTCTGCGCTTTTGCGCCACGAATATTCACTACTTTTCTTTACCGCTGCCTGGCTTAGTGTACTTCTGAGGTTCTCATCAGATTGAATCTTCGACATATGATTTGCTAATTCCAAAATGAAATCTGGACTGTTGACATCCGCAATCAAAGAACTATTTCCTGCAACTTCAATAAGAGCTGCAACATTACTGGTGATAGCTGGAGTTCCTTGTGACATAGCTTCTAGCAGTGGTAGTCCAAATCCTTCATTTTGACTGGGCATTATCAGAGCAGTTGCTCTTCTGTAGATTTCAGGAAGTTGATGTTCAGGCAAGAAGCCTAAACTGATAAACATTTCTTTTGGGATGTTATTTTCTCGGAGAAAATTATCCACATCTACGTTTCCCCAACCCAGAGGGCCGATGTGAACGAGTGGAAGTGTTCGACTGACAGAAGTAGCCTTTATTGCGTGCAAGATACCTTTGCGAGGCTCTAAAGTGCCAACAATCAGGAAAAATTCAGTAGGTAAATAATTTACTAAATCAAATGTCTCAATTCGCTCGGAATCAAAAGATGGTGCCCCGGGAACGACAAAAACTCGATCACCGAAGTTGAATTGCTCATCTAGTTCGTTCTTCACAGCATTTGACGGAGTGATGACCGCGTCGGCGTATTTGTATGCACGATTGAGCATTTGTGTATGCCATCGAACCCCATGTTGCGTCAGGGTCTCTGGGTTTGTCCACGGCACGCTGTCATGAATTGTGACAACCGAACCAGTCGTTTTTGAGCTCTTCCGGATAGGAGCAAGAAGGCTTGGAGCGTGAAGATTGCCCAACTGTGAACCAAGGCTTAATCCGTGTGCCCACAATTGCGCAGTTATCCTCGAAGAAAATGGGCTTTTTCTGTTGAACACAAAATGCTCAGCTTGGCGAGGAAGTCCAACTTGTTCTGAAAGGAGTTTGTGGGGCAGTTGTCCACGAAGTTCCCAATTGTCGGGGACACAATCAGTCATTGCCAAAAAGAGTTCTCGGGAATATCTTCCGATTCCTCCGGGGGTTGTTGTCCCGAGTTGTTCAAGGACAAAGTTGAGGTACTTCAAGACGAGAAACTCCGGATAGATCGATACCTGCTAGCAATCGAAATACAGATACATAAAAGAAACCATCCGAATTCGGTAAGCATAAAACTCTCTGCAAAACTGGTCGTGATTAATGTAACGATAATCAATGCTGGCCAAATGGAAGAAAACTCTGAGGAGACAACTGCTTTTTTCCACAAGACCAAGAATGCCATTAATAGGGCTAGGCAAATTAAAGTAAGTCCAATAAATCCCGTCTGTAGCCAAGCATCCAGAAATGAATTAAGCCCAGACAGATGCTTGGTCCCACTTGTACTATTGAGTACGGTGAAAGGCTGGGTTTTCAAAGGCCAAAGTCCAACCCAACCCCACCCCTCTATTGGTTTCATTGCTGCCAAGCGCAGCTCTTCTTCCCACAAAGTGAGCCTGTACTTTAGTAGGTCATTAGAACTAATCGCCTCGAGGAAACGCCATCGAAATGCCCAGATGATTATGATCGAAAGCCCCAAAAGAGATACGAATACAATCTCACTTTTTCGACGGTTGGCAGGCTTCATCGCCCTAAGAGCAAATAAAAATAGAGCGATAATCATCAAGGCTATTCCCGCTATATAACCGACAGGTGATGCGGCAAGAAATACACACAGAGCCGAACCCATCATGGACCAGGAATAAACTTGTATAGAAACGCTTTTTGTCCGCCACTCGACAAAAAAGGTTATCAAAGCGATTAGTGAAACTAGAACAAAAATGTTTCGGGTCCCAAAAACTCCTTGTATTCCTTGACCAGAAATTAAGTTACCTCTAATCCCGAGGAAATTTATTGGTCCGTCAATGAGCACACCAGCAAAAATCTCAAGAGTAATTGAGGTGGCGAGAAAGATGCGAAGTACGTCACCAGTTGCGCGAATGATCTGAATTGTGTCGCGTGTAGAAGAAACTGCCAGTGCAAGTAAAGTGAAGCTGATTTGAGATGCAATTCCAACAAGACTGGCTTTCGGATAGTAGGACCAGAAGTAACTGACCGCACACCACACCAGAAAGACAGTCAGCGAAATAGGGAGGAATGCATTCCAGCGCACTACGCGACGGCGAGCTATCAACATCAGTAAACACAGAACCAACTCTGTGGCAACGATGGCAGTAAGCCCTGCGGTTCCTGAGAGGGAACGCAGAAGGTGTGTGCCCAAAGCTGTAGCGATGACAACAACGCTCATGGCCCGAGCAAAGCGGGCATGAGAGAAGAAAGCGTAGGCCCCTTCTGCGACGGTTAAAGTTGTTGGGCTCATGGCGCGGTCTTAGCTCAGTGCTTTAGTTATACGAGTGGGAACCATCACGGTCAGCGAAAAAATCACCACGAGTGCCCACCCGGATTGAACAACTAACTGGCTTTCAGAGAAGCTCTGAGTCAACAGTGCCACGGTCACGAGCAAAGGCAATAGTGAACTGGGGCTGTAGGGACGTGTCTCTACGAGGTCCCACTGAGGACGATCAACGGCAATGAACCAGGAGCGGGAAAGCAACGAAAATATGGCGATTCCCAGAGCAATCACGCCGACGTAACCGAGCTGCATCCAGACATCTATCCACACATTGTGCGCTTGGAGGTAGTGCACTCCAGAACGCACGGCGAGGTTATTGAAGGGTTCGAGCCAGGGTACCCAGGGGCTCAGCCAACCCCAGCCGAAGACAGGGCGTTGTTCTGCCAGAGCAGTGACTGCTGCCCAAATGTCTGTGCGACCGGTCAGGTCAGAACCTTTGCCCAGCAGGGAAAGTATCTGCTCACGCGCAACAGAAACAGTCACGATGCCTGCTACTCCTAGCCCCAGCATGGTGAGGTAAACAGGTCGGCGCTGTGAAGCCAGATGTGCACGCAACCAGAGTGCAAACAAGGCAACTACAGCAACGGCAAGTAATGCAATGAGGTCGGTAGCTGAACGAGTGAGGCCAATAATTGCGACGGTAATGACAATCCAGACTGTTCCCCAATTACGCCAGACTGTTTTCTGGGCTAGCTGGATGCTGAACACAATCAGAGCAATGACGGCGATGAAACCCAGTTGGTTGCGGTTTCCCACAACGCCTTGAATGGGGCCGCCCTCGAGGAGGAGGTTGCGACTCCACTGATAAACGGCAGGAACCTTCTCGCCGGAGGTGTCGATAAAGACCGGGTAGATGGCGTGACCAACGAAGAAACTGACCCACAGTTCAAACAACAACGACGCTGCAAGGATCCAGCGCAGTGTTGTACCCAGTGCACGAATGAAGTCATTCCAGGGCAAAGTCAGGGCAATACCCACACCGCCGATGGTGACCTCAATGAAGGGCCACAACGTGAGTGCCGTGTTGGCAGGGGAGTATGCCCACGCGACCGAAGCCACTGCAAAAAGCGCAAAGAAGGCAAGCCAGAAAGGAATGCTGCGCCAGTGAATGAGATGGCGTGCACGAATGATGACCACGATATAAATCGCGGTGATGAGCACGCCCATACCCATGAAGATTTCCCAACCGAGCAGGTTGCGAATTGCCTCACCGGCAAAGAGCATGAACAGCGTGACTACGGCAAGGCCGGTCTTCGCTTTTCTATATTCTTTGGCGGGCATGTATCAAGGCTAGACGAATGCGGCGTGACCTGTGATGGCCCTGCCCACAATGAGGGTGTTCATCTCTCTGGTCCCCTCGTAGCTGTAGATCGCTTCAGCATCGGCAAAGAAGCGCGCCACGTCGTAATCGAGCACGATTCCGTTACCGCCCAAGATCTCTCGACACCATGCAACAGACTCACGCATACGTGCTGTAGCAACAGCCTTGGCGAGTGCTGCGTGCTCGTCTTTCATCTTTCCGGCGTCTTGCATGCGGGAGGTTTCTAGAACGAGGGAGAGGCTCGAGGTGATGTTGCCCAGGCTCTTCACAAGCAAGTCCTGCACCATCTGGTGTGAGGCAATGGACTTACCAAACTGGATCCGTTCCTTGGCATACGCCAGTGCAGCTTCATAAGCGCCCACGGCGATACCGACAGCTGCCCAGGCAACCTCAGCGCGGGTGAGTCGTAACACGGTTGCGGTGTCGGCAAAGCTGTTGGCTTTCTGCAGACGGTTTGCTTCGGGAACACGCACGTCCGTCAGCGTGATGTCGGCGTTCTGAACAACACGAAGAGATTGCTTACGTTCAATCTTGGTGGCGACATAACCCTGGGTGTCTGTTGGAACAATGAAGCCCTTGACCTGACCATCTGCAGTGTCCTTAGCCCAGACCACACAGATATCTGCCCACGTGGCATTACCAATCCAGCGCTTGGAGCCATTGATAATCCAGTCATCCCCGTCGCGGGTGGCCGTTGTGCGGAGGCCCTGTGCAGAGTCGGAACCGGAGAGTGGTTCGGTCAAACCAAAGGAGCCCACAATTTCTCCCGAGTGCATTTTGGGAAGCCAATAAGCACGCTGATCATCGGAGCCACAGACGCCGACAGAACCCATGGCTAGGCCGTTCTGCACTCCGACATAGGTTGCAACGCTGGCATCAATCCGTGCAAGTTCAAGTGCGACCCACCCGCGGAAGACTGCAGTGGTCTCAAAAGGCTGCGTTTCAGGCCATGCCATGCCAATCAACTTCGTGTCGGCAAGACCCTTGACGAGTGTCTTGGGGAACTCAGCACGGTCCCAGTGATCATTGATCACAGGCTTGATCTCAGTCTCGAGATAGGAACGCAGTTCCATCAACTTGTCGAGTTCAACTGGAGACAGACTCGCCTCAAGGTGGAAGAAGTCGCTTGGTAGGCTCTCAAAGGTCATGTGGCTAGGCTAATCCTCGTGATGATTCGTGTCGATAACACCCCCCGAGATTATGCCTGGGGTTCACTAACCGATATTGCAGAACTGCGCGGCAAGGCTCCTACGGGAAAACCCGAAGCAGAACTCTGGTTAGGTACTCATCCCGGTTCACCCACACAGATCGTGGACCCTGTACACGCGGGTGGATCTGCCACGATTGCTGACTACCTCGCAGCAGGTGGTGAGCAACCACTGCCGTATTTGCTCAAGGTACTTGCCGCAGCACACCCGCTGTCTATCCAGGCGCATCCCTCACCTAAGCAGGCGCGTGAAGGTTTCGCCCGGGAAAATGCCGCAGGCATTGCCCTAGATGCCCCAAACCGCAACTACCGAGACGACGCCCACAAGCCTGAACTGATCTATGCGCTCAGCGACGCCTTCGAAGCTCTGTGTGGTTTCAGAGATGTTGAGCAGACAATTTCAGAGCTCGAGAGCTTGGGTGCAGCTAACGCCCAGGCTTGTGCTCCCACGTCGGCGCTCGCAGAATTCACTACCCAACTAGCCCAGCGTGGTGAAGGTTCCATTCGCTGGGCGCTGGATTGGGCGCTGACCGGTGACAACGCGGCGGCACTGGTTGCGGAGATCTCGCTAGCCGGCAAGCTCGTGAAGGATTCACTTCTGATCGAGTTGGCTGAAGATTACCCCGGTGATCCAGGAATCGTTGTTGCTTTGCTGCTGAACAGAGTGACGCTGGCTCAGGGCCAGGCGCTGTATTTGCCAGCGGGCAATATCCACGCCTACATCCGTGGTCTCGGTATTGAACTCATGGCAGCGAGCGACAATGTGTTGCGTGGGGGACTCACCTCGAAGCACGTGGATGTTCCCGAACTGCTTTCCGTCGTGAGCGACAAGGTTGTTCCGGTGCCCATTTTGGAACCAAGAAATGTGGCTCCAGGCATCGACCTGTTCGTCCCTGATGTTCCGGACTTTGTCCTGGCGCATGTTGAGGTTTCTTCGAAAACGAGTGATTCTGACACCCTTTCGCTCACTCGTCACGCAATTGTTACGTGCACGTCAGGAAATGTGACATTACGGGGCGCTGAATCCTCGCTGGAGCTTTCCCAAGGCGAAAATGCCTTTATTTCCGCGGAAGAACAGGCTATTTCGTTCTCCGGTGCGGGTGAACTCTTCATCGCCCTTTAGGGGATAAACACCTATTTGTTCGCAAAGTCTCCAGCGCGTCTTCAAAGTTTTCAAATCTCGACTTGACGTAAACGAATGACAACGGTGTAATTACTTAGAGCACGCCATGGTGGCGTGCGTAAGACACCGGGGTGGGAGTTCTTTATGGCACCGGAATATCGCGCAAGCGTTCCAGAGAATTGGTTTGTAGATCCAGTTCGATTGGGAGTTCCAGGAACCCCTTCTTCTCGCAACATTGATGTTGACGACAACCCCCTCGCATGGCAGGCAGATGCACTCTGTGCACAGACTGACCCAGAGTCCTTCTTCCCTGAAAAGGGTGGCTCCACTCGCGACGCTAAGAAGATTTGCACCTCCTGCGAAGTTCGCAGCGAATGCCTCGAATACGCCCTCTCCAACGACGAGCGTTTCGGCATCTGGGGTGGACTGAGCGAGCGCGAACGTCGCAAGCTTCGCCGCCGCGCATAGTCGAGGAGAACCACCTCCTTTCCTAGCCACGCCCGCCCAATTGGGCGGGTTTTTGGCATCTCCTGCCTAGGCTGGCAAGGATGAAAACGAGAGTCACTGCGATCATCGTTGCCCGTCAGGGTGGCGAGCACCTCGCGCGAACCCTCGACGCCCTGTCGAAGCAAACCAGACGACCAGACATCGTCCTTGCTGTCGACAATTCAT
This sequence comes from Aurantimicrobium sp., assembly GCF_036667855.1. Classification (NCBI taxonomy): domain Bacteria; kingdom Bacillati; phylum Actinomycetota; class Actinomycetes; order Micrococcales; family Microbacteriaceae; genus Aurantimicrobium; species Aurantimicrobium sp. The sequence goes on from NZ_JAVWTF010000021.1 coordinate 18,306, forward strand.
CAAAGAACAACGCTGCTGCGCAGCTCCAAGCTTTCGGTGCAGCCCAGGTCTTGACCGGAGGCGGTCGTCTCAGCTTCGGAGAAGCTCTCGACGTGGCCGCCCGGGCATTCCCCGCGGTTTCTGGGCCTGATGAGTACCTGTGGTTCTTAGCTCAAGACAGTGCTCCTGAACCCACCGCATTGGCAGAGCTTGTCGGTGCCCTGGAAGTATCTCCTTCGGTTGCTGTTGTGGGCCCCAAGCAGATGGACTGGGACCGTCCCGACTACATTCGCGAATATGGCTTGACCATGGCCCAGGGTGGTCGCACTATTTCTCTCGTCGTGGACGAACTCGACCAGGCACAGCACGATCTCGTCTCTGACGTGATGGGTGTGGGCGCGAACGGCATGCTCGTGCGCCAGCAGATCTGGGAAGAATTAGCTGGTTTTGATCACCATCTCCGCGTCGTGGACGACTCTCTCGATTTCTGTGTCCGTGCACGTCTAGCTGGCCACCGTGTCTCGGTCGTTCCCACCGCTCGCGTCATGAGTGCCGGTGATGGTGTCATTGGACCGGTTGGAACTGATAGCTACCGCGCGCGCAAGAAGCGTGCACGTCAGTACCGTTCGGCAGAGCTGTATCGCCGTCTGGTGTATTCCAACAGTGGTGCCCTGTTCTGGCATTGGTTGGGTTTGCTGCCTTCAGCTGTTATGCGTTCACTGGGTCAACTCTTGGCCAAGCGTCCAGGTGCTGTTTCGGGTGAATTCCGTGCTGCACTCTCAGCTGCCTTCTCGGGTGGTTCGGTTGGCCGCGCACGCAAACTCCTCAAGTCAACCCGTGTGGCCTCGTGGAGCTCGATTGCGTCCCTTCGAGTTTCACGGGCGGATGTTCGTCGCCGAGAATCACTTGCCCGTGAAGCCATTCAATTGCGCGTTCACGGCGAGAAGAAGCCACTGCATTTCTTCTCCAGTGGTGGTGCGTGGGTTGTTCTGATCTTGGCGTTCCTGTCTGTTGGTGGATTCTCCACTTTGGTGGGTGCCAATGCACTCTCCGGTGGAGCACTGCTTCCCCTCGGATCATCTGTTTCCGATATGTGGGCACAGACTCTCTGGGGTTGGCGTGATGGTGCCTTCAGCGTGGTGGGACCTGCAGACGGCTTTGCCGGCGTTGTCGCGTTGCTTGGAACGTTGACCTTCTGGCAGCCCAGCTTCTCACTCGTCTTGTTGTGGTTCATGGCTATGCCGCTGGCTGGCTTAGGAGCATGGCTCCTGGCGGCCCGATTGACGCAGCGTGCGGGTATTCGTGCCTTCATCGGTTTGGGCTATGGATTGAGCCCTGCTCTTTTGGGAGCACTAACTGAAGGTCGCCCTGCTGCCGTCATCGCCCATATCCTCCTTCCCTTCCTCTTCTTTGCAGGCATCCGTGCAGCTCGTTCCTGGTCTGCCTCGGCCACAACCGCGCTGCTCTTCGCAGCGATCGTGTCCTGTGCTCCGTCACTGACTCCCGCACTCCTCGTGGTTTGGATTGGCACGCTGCTCCTCACAGGTCGCTACGTCCCACGCTTCTTGGCTATCCCCATTCCTGCCGCTGCACTGGTGGCTCCAATTGTGGTGATTCAGGTCTTCGGTCTGAATCTGTTTGGTTTGGCTTCAGATCCAGGTCCTGCCATTGCAAGTGCAACGGCACCGCACTGGCAGCTCGCACTGGGCTTCCCCACCGAGGGTCTCGGTGGTTGGCTCCAGGCAGCAGGATTCTTGCCCTGGGCTAACCCCGTCGCCAGTGTGTGGGTAGCCATCTTGGTTGGTGTCCTGGTGGCACTTGCCTTCGTCGGTTTGTTCTCGCAATACCCCATCCGTGCACAGCTTGCTGTGTTGGTGATGGTCCTCGGTATTGTCACCGCTGTATTTGCGTCAGGTTTGTTCGTCTCCTTCAACGGTGGTGAACCCGTTGCCGTCTGGCCCGGCAATGGCCTCAGCTTGGCGTGGCTGGGTCTCATGGTTGCCGCCGGTACAGGAGCATCCATCCTGCGACGCTTCTCGTTCTATCCCGCCGTGGCTGGTATTGCCGCTGTAACCCTGCTTGCACTTCCCGCACTTGCAGCATCAAGCCTGGGGAACTCTAAAGTTGTTGCCGGTAACGGTGAAACCCTTCCTGCCTATGTTGTTGCACAGGCCGCTATTGATCCACAGGTGGGCACCCTCGTGCTCACACCACAGCCAGATGGTGGTCTTGGTGCTGTGCTCGTGCGCGGAACTGGCATGACACTGGAAGGCACCTCGACGTTCGTCACTACTGGCGCTGGCTTTGCTCCGCAGGAACAGATCCTGGCCAACACGGTGAGTAACTTGGCCTCGGTCAGCGGTAATGACTCCACAGAGGAACTTAAGTCTTTGGGAATCTCCTTTGTGGTGCTGACACCCTCTCTTGCCGAGGTTGGCGAGAAGGTGTCTCCTCAGGCTCAGTCGATGTCAGCTCGTGTCAAGGCAACCCTAGATGCCAACGCAGGTGTTGAGATTGTGGGAAAGACAGATGCCGGTTTGCTCTGGCGTTTCCCCGGATATGACCCAGCTGCGATGACGCCACTTCAATCGGCTCTGCCGATTGAACCCTGGCGCATCTTGATCGCATCCGTGCAGGCACTGGTCATTATCTTGACTTTGCTCCTCGCTATTCCCACCGGTGCTGTGATGCCTGATGCGCGCCCCAAGCGTTACCTCCCCGGACTCATCGAAAGCGATGACGAACTGGCCAATATTGACCCACTGGCAGGTGATCAAGATGTCGAAAACAACTAAGGTCATCCGCGCCGGCGTGACAGGCGTCACCGGCCTTGTCAGTGCTGGTGCTGTTGCTCTCGGTATTGCTGCATTGGTGACGCTGCCGCTTCCTGAGTTTGTGGGTACAGCCCCCTCACTGAGCATCGCTCCGGTTCCCGCTATTCAACAGCGCGTATGCCCAGGACCACTGGTTGAAGTGATCTCTCAGGGCGCTGAAGACATCTCGTTCTACTCAACGGGTCAAGCACAGTACTCAGAAGAATCCAGCGAAAAGAACTTCGATAACTTCTGGCTCGAAGCGCCAGATAACCAAAACGACGCACTGTCGGCTGCGCCCAAGGTCATTACCGTTCCACCCGGAGCAGATGCAGAATCTGCACCATTGTTGGCTGGAAACCAAACGGAAGTAGCCGCTACCGAGGCGCTCTCCGGTTTAGCAGCAGCGGCGTGCACCGAGCCTGCGAACGATTTGTGGCTTGTGGGCGGCTCGACTGAAATTGGTCGCACAACGCTCGTCACACTCTCCAACCCGACAGATGTGACCGCGACGGTGACGCTCGAAGTCTTCTCCGAAAAGGGATACATCGATGCGGTGACCACCGAGGGCATCATTGTGATGTCCGGTGAACAGCGCATCGTCTCTCTAGCTGGATATGCCCCCGATGCCATTGCACCTGTTGTTCGCGTGATGAGCAATGGTGGTCAGGTTCTTGCCAACCTGCAGCAATCCGTCACCCGTACCCTGGCTCCCTCGGGCGTGGAATGGGTTGCACCCGGTTCAGGCTTGGCAACCCAGCAGATCATTCCTGGTGTTTTTGTTGCGGGTCAGGCTGAACACGATCGCTCCGAAGTGGGCAACGTTGTCAGTGACCTCGAGCCCACCATTCGTGTCCTTATCCCGGGTGAGAAGGACAGCAAAGTCAACGTGACGCTGCTCTCCAGCACAGGAAAGAAGATTGAGTATTCCGCCAACCTTCCAGCAAAGAAGGTCACCCAGCTTCCACTGGCAGGCATCAAGGATGGTACCTACACCGTGATCTTGACTTCGCAAGAGCCACTTGTTGCAGGCATTCGCACCGTCCAAGGAGCTGACACGGGAACGACCACTCCGGCAGCACCCGTGGACCCTGCGGCACCCGTTGTTCCGGCAGCTGCCGAAACCGGTGGTGACTTCACCTGGTTGAGCTCAAGCAGTTTCCTCACTGACCAGATCCTGGTTCCCGTGCCAGCCGGACCTGCACCGACGGTGACGTTCTATAACCCCGCCAACAGAACCGCTGACATCACATTGTCTGCTCAGGGTCAGAAGGACATCACTTTGAAGGTGAAAGCAGGTGAGATGGTGACCTCACCACTGAGTGCAGATACCAAATACAACGTCAAGGGCGTCGAGGGTCTTGTGGGCGGACTGACCTTCAGCGGTTCAGGCATTGGTTCGGCTATCGCCTTGAATCCTGCCAATGTGCTGGGCTCCAGCATCACTGTCTACCCTCGCTAGAAGCCTTTAGGGGCGTAAACGCTCAGGTCCTAGATCCCAGGGGTCTTTACCGAGCAGTTCTGCAACTGCTCTAAAGACAACGCTTTCAATCATCATCTGGCGATGAAGTGGGTCGTCTTTGTGGAGTTTGCTCATGCGTTGGATAGGCACGCGATAGAGAACTATGCGTCTACGTTCGTGATCAACTTTCCAGCGTTCCACTACGCCGTTGACCTCCACTCGTGGGGGAGTTGGTGCCACGTCGAAGTGCACGTCAGCTAACTCTTCTGCCCACATGCTGCGCAAGTAGTCCACCGTGTGAGCAATGGTGAGCATGAAGGTTTCATAGCGGCCACGAAGCTGAGGCAGGTGTGGACCGGTGACCGGTCCACGCATTCCCCGGCCGTGACGATCACGGCTAAGACCACGGTTAGGAACCGTGCTGGGAAATGTGCTGTCCATGCGCCCATGCTACCTCCGCGCTAACCTGAAAAGCATGGAACGTGTCTGCACCAAAGGTCGCTGCAAGCAGCCTGCGCTGTTCACGCTGACCTATGACTACGACGACAAGCTCGCGGTGATTGGGCCTCTGTCTCCAGAACCTGAATCAGCAGCTCATGATTTATGCCGAAAGCATGCACTGGGTTTCACTGCGCCTCAGGGCTGGAACGAGATGCGCCATTTAGACTTATCTAATGAACACTCAAGCAACTGAAAGCCTTCGTTCCATTGTTAAGGCCTATGACGTCCGTGGCCTCGTGGGTGAACAACTCACCGAACAGATGGTCGAAGCACTCGCAGCCGGCTTCATCGATGAGATCAACGGCGCTGGTTCAGAGGTCGTGGTCGGTCATGACATGCGTGACTCTTCTCCCGGCTTTGCTGCTGCCTTTGCCCGCGGTGCTCAGGCACGTGGTGCAAATGTTGTGAACCTGGGTCTGTGCTCAACCGACGAGACCTATTTCGCTTCGGGTTCGTGGAATGCACCCGCCGCTATGTTCACGGCAAGCCACAACCCAGCTGCCTATAACGGCATCAAGTTCTCTCGAGCTGGTGCTCAAGGAATCAGCCTGGACACCGGCCTCGCTGCCATTCGTGACCGCGCTTGTGACTACCTCGAGAACGGCCTCGAAACAGTGGCCACCCCCGGTTCTTACCGCGAGGTGGATGTTCTGGCTGACTACGCCGGTTACTTGCGCTCGCTGGTTGATCTTTCGGGTATCAAGCCCATCCGCGTTGTTGTTGATGCGGGTAACGGTATGGGTGGAATGACTGTGCCTGCGGTTCTCGGAACAGCAGCAGGGCTTTCAGCTTTGCCCATTGAGATCATTCCGATGTATTTCGAACTGGATGGCAACTTCCCGAACCACGAAGCAAACCCACTCGAGCCCAAGAACTTGGTGGACCTGCAAAAGGCTGTTGTTGAGCACGGAGCTGACCTTGGTCTCGCATTCGACGGTGACGCTGACCGCTGCTTCGTCATCGACGAGAAAGGTGCACCTGTCACTCCTTCTGCAGTGTCGGCAATTGTGGCCCTGCGAGAGATTGCCCGCGCCAAGGCAGCGACACCAGATAAAGAAATCTTTGTTATTCACAACCTCATCTCTTCCAACATCGTGAAAGAGACCATCGCCGGTGCGGGGGCTACGCCAGTCCGCACCCGCGTGGGTCACTCTCTCATCAAGGACCAGATGGCTGCGACCGGTGCTGTTTTCGGAGGTGAGCACTCTGCTCACTACTACTTCAGCAACTTCTGGGGTGCTGACAATGGCATGCTGGCCGCCATGCACGTGCTCGCAGAGTTTGGCCACCAGCCCAAGTCCCTCTCTGCCTTTGCGGCAGAGTTCATGCCCTACGCCAGCAGTGGAGAGATCAACTCCACCGTGAGCGACGTGAAGGCTGCCACGCAGCGCGTGCGCGACGCTTTCGCTTCGCGCGGCTCGGAAGATGCCCTAGATGGCATGACTATCACCGGGAACACCGCAGAAGAAGAAGCTTTCTGGTGGTTCTCGGTTCGCCCTTCCAACACTGAGCCTCTACTGCGCTTAAACGTGGAAGCCGCGGATGAGCAGACCATGTCTGCCATCCGAGACGAAGTACTCGCCCTCATCCGCGCATAGCTGACTGCAGCGTTATTGAGCCGCAGATCCGGCTCTAAACTTGAAGCATGACTGTGCTGATGCCTACTGCAACCTTTGATGCTCAATCCGGCTTGGAATACAAGGTCGCTGACCTGAGCTTGGCTGAAGCAGGACGCCACCAGATCCGTCTGGCTGAGAACGAAATGCCAGGCCTGATGGCACTGCGTGAAGAATTCGGTCCCACACAGCCCTTGAAGGGTGCCCGTATTGCGGGCAGCCTGCACATGACCGTGCAGACCGCTGTTCTCATTGAGACTCTTGTTGCGCTTGGTGCTCAGGTTCGTTGGGCCAGCTGCAACATCTTCTCTACTCAAGACGAAGCAGCCGCAGCCATTGCAGTAGGTCCCACCGGAACCGTCGAAGCTCCTGCCGGTTCACCTGTCTTTGCGTGGAAAGGTGAAACCCTCGAAGAGTACTGGTGGTGCACCGAGCGCATCTTTGACTGGTCCGCTGAAGCTTCCGCTGCCGGCGCTGACTGGATCGGACCCAACCTCATCCTCGACGACGGTGGCGACGCCACGCTCCTGGTTCACAAGGGCCGTGAGTTTGAACTTGCTGGTGCAGTTCCTTCTACGACTGCTTCTGACAGCCACGAATATGGCGTGATCCTGGAACTGCTGCGCAAGACTCTGGCTGCGACCCCTTCCCGTTGGCAGACCGTGGCATCTGAGCTCATTGGTGTCACCGAAGAAACCACCACGGGTGTTCACCGCCTCTATGAACTTTTTGCCAAGCAGGAACTTTTGTTCCCTGCCATCAATGTCAACGACTCTGTCACCAAGAGCAAGTTTGATAACAAGTACGGCATTCGCCACTCTCTTCCTGACGGTTTGAACCGTGCCACCGATGTTCTCATCGGCGGCAAGGTTGCCTTCGTTGCTGGTTATGGCGATGTCGGTAAGGGATCTGCAGAGGCTCTGCGTGGCCAGGGTGCTCGCGTGATTGTCAGCGAGATTGACCCTATTTGTGCTCTTCAGGCAGCCATGGATGGCTACCAGGTGGACACTCTGGAGAACGTCGTGGATCAGGTTGACATCTTTGTCACCACGACCGGCAACAAGGACGTGATTCGTCTCGAGCATTTGCTCGCGATGAAGCACCAGGCCATTGTGGCGAACGTTGGTCACTTCGACAACGAAATTGATATGGCGTCGCTGGAAAACCTGGCCGGTACCGAAAAGATCGAAATCAAGCCTCAGGTGCATGAATGGCGTATGCCCAACGGTCGTAGCATCTTGGTTCTTTCCGAAGGCCGACTGATGAACCTGGGCAATGCAACCGGTCATCCTTCCTTCGTGATGAGTAACTCGTTTGCCAACCAGGTGCTTGCGCAGATCGAACTCTTTGTTCGCCGCGAGAACTACCCCATTGGTGTCTTTGTGCTTCCAAAGCACCTGGATGAGAAGGATGCTCGCCTGCACTTGGACGCTCTCGGTGTGAAAATGACAACTCTGACTCCTGAGCAGGCTGCCTACATTGGTGTTCCTGTGGAAGGCCCCTACAAGGTTGACCATTACCGCTACTAGTCTCTGGAGACTAGGCTCTAACGCATGAGTGCACGCATTCTGGTTGTAGACGACGACGCCGCATTGGCGGAGATGGTCGGTATCGTCCTGGAAGGCGAAGGCTTTACGCCTTCGTTCTGCGCCGATGGCGCAGAAGCTCTTGCAGCATTCCGGGAGAACAAGCCCGACCTCGTGTTGTTAGACCTCATGCTCCCCGGCTTTGACGGCATTGAAGTCTGTGGTCAGATTCGTCAGGAATCTGGCGTGCCCATCATCATGCTCACGGCCAAAGGGGACGCGACCGACGTCGTTGCTGGCCTTGAAGCTGGTGCTGATGACTACATGGTCAAGCCCTTCAACCCGGGCGAGCTGGTGGCACGTATTCGTACGCGTCTGCGCTCCATGGCACCCAGTGGTGCCACATCGCAGACCCTGCGTATTGGTGATCTGAGTATTGACGTGGACGGCCACGAGGTCAAGCGAGGGGATGTCTGCATCAACCTCACCCCACTTGAGTTTGATCTTCTGGTTGCTCTGGCATCCAAGCCTCAGCAGGTGTTCACTCGTGAAATGCTGCTGGAGAAGGTGTGGGGCTACCAATACAAGGCAGATACTCGTTTGGTGAATGTGCACGTGCAGCGCTTGCGTAGCAAAGTGGAGTTCGACGCCGATAACCCCACCATTGTTACCACCGTGCGCGGTGTTGGTTACCGTGCCGGAGCTGTGATCTAACGTCGCAATGAAGGTTCGACGCTTCGACTTACTTGGGCTTCCTGCGCGCATCACGCGTGTGTGGCGTCGTTCGCTACAGTTCCGAACAGTCGTGGCCTCGATGGCACTTTCGGGTGTCGCCATCATCTTGGTCGGGCTTTACATGTCCTTCTCGATAAGCAACGACCTCTTTGCCTCCCGCTTGAACCAAGTGCTTTCAGAATCACAACGTGCTCAGGTCGCTGCCCAGCGCATCTTCGACTCTTCTGATGCCAGCGACCAAGCATCGATGCAGTCGGTGATGAATGCTGCTCGAACCGCTATTCGTGATTCTTCTTCGAGTGGACTGATTGCGGTCTATCGCGTTCCCGATCAAGAACCCAATCCGCTCGCTCCACAGAACTTCTCCAGTTCTGAACTCACCGGTGGCGTCATTACCCCCGAGCTCAAGGCTCAAGTGATGACCACTGCGGATCAGCAGTTCTGGCAATCTGTTGAACTTCCCATTAATGGCTCCACTGTTCCAGGTGTTGTTGTGGGCTCCCAGCTCGATATTCCAGGTGCTGGTTTGTATGAACTGTTTATTGGTTATGACTTTGAGCAATCTGAACAAACCCTGTTGTTTGTTCAACAGGTGTTGTGGTTCTCCGGTTTTGGTCTGCTGATTCTGGTGGGGGGTGTGGCCTGGGTGGTCTCGCGCATGGTGGTCTCACCGCTCAAGAACGCAGCAGAGACCTCACAGAAGTTGGCTGCTGGTGACCTTGCAGTGCGCATTCCTGAAAAGGGCGAGGACGTGGTAGCCACACTGGCCAGGTCGTTCAATGACATGGCAGGCAGCATGCAGCGCCAGCTCACCGAGCTGGCTGATCTCTCCGTCATGCAACAGCGCTTCGTCTCCGACGTGTCCCACGAGCTGCGCACACCGCTCACCACCATCAAGCTCGCGGGTGATGTGTTGTTCCAGGAACGTGAGAACTTTGACGCCAAGACGCGTCGCAGCACCGAGCTCTTGAACGCGCAGGTGCTGCGCTTTGAAAAGCTTCTCGGTGATCTTCTTGAAATCAGCCGCTATGACGCCGGAAGTGTAAACCTCGAGCCAGAACCCACCAACGTGGCTGGTCTTGTTCAAGATGTTGTCGGAACCATGACAACCTTGGCCGAGCAGCACGGCTGCGACCTGTCATTGTCTGCCCCTGGTGGTCACTTTGACGCTGATATTGATCCTCGACGCGTGCGCCGTATCTTGATGAACCTCATTGGCAACGCCATTGAGCATGGAGAAAACAAGCCCATCGACATTGCTGTGGACAGTAATGCCACGGCAGTGGCGATAAGTGTCCGTGACCACGGCGTGGGTATGGATGCTGAACAGCTCGAGCAAGTCTTTAGTCGTTTCTGGCGCGCAGATCCTTCTCGAAAGCGCACCCTGGGCGGCACGGGCCTCGGTCTGGCTATCTCTCTCGAGGATGCCCGTGTTCACAACGGTCTTCTGGACGTCTGGGCAGCACCAGGGGAGGGCGCATTGTTCCGATTGACCCTGCCTCGTGATCTTGAGATTCCTATTGCTTCTTCACCCTTGCCCCTCGACCCCACTGAGGAGTCGTGATGGCGATCAGGAAGAGTGTGATCAATGGAATCTCTTTGGCGGTAGCAATGCTGTCGCTGTTGGCGTTGACGGCATGCTCCGGTATTCCTCGCTCGAGTGGAGTGAATCAGGGCTCCGCTGTTGTTCCGGTTGAAGACGATGCCATTGAATTCTTGCCCTCGGGGCCTGTGCGAAACGGTTCTATCGAAGAAATCCTCCGAGGCTTTGTTGAAGCATCTTCGTCACCCGTCAGTGACTACGCCATTGCTCGACAGTTCTTGACCCCCGAATTCGCCACAGAGTGGGATGCCACCACAGCAGTGAACGTGGATGCAGGCTTGCGCACTGTCACTCAAACCGGAAACAACACCGGTGAGCTGGTTTATACCCAGAACGCACTGGTTGATGCCCAGGGCAACTATTCAGATGTGACCCCCACCCAGTCGGTGACCAATAGCTACACCTTTGAGCAGGTTGATGGCCAATGGCGCATTAGCTCTGCTCCCAATGGCGTGGTGATGGATCGTTTCACTTTTGATCAGGTTTACCAGGCGCACCCGCTCTATTTCTTTGACTCCACGAACTCTGTGTTGGTCCCTGATGTTCGCTTCTTCCCCGCCGGTGCATCAGCCAGCACTCGCATCACCAAGGCGCTCTTGGCTGGGCCATCTGCATGGCTGTCAGCCAATGGCGCCACTCACACCGCATTCCCTGCCGGCACAGCACTGGTCGCAGACACCGTCCCCGTGTCTAGGGGGACGGCAACAGTTGACTTGAACTCCGCTGCACTCTCAGCCGATCCCACCGTCATTCGACAGATGAAGCAACAGTTGTCTGCCAGCTTGCAGTCCGTCGACAACATCACAGCCGTCACCATGTTGGTGGACGGGGCAACGTTGAACAATGCCATCTCCAGCACTGTCGATTCTGTTTTGCCCAAGCCGGTCGATTCCAGGCCACTTGTCTTGACCGATAAAACCTTCGGATATTGGACCGGCACTACGGTGGACACGTCCACACAACTAGAACCAACCATGCTTGCTCAACAACCCACTGCAATAACGACTTCAAACGGGAATGTTTTGGCAGCAATCCTCACAGCGCAGGGTGTTTCTTTTGTGCGAAATGGCAATGCTCAGTTGGTGGACACCCGTTCCGGATTGATAGCACCTGCTTTGGATAATTTCGGATATGTGTGGTCGGTTCCTGCCGCGCAACCCAACAAGCTCGTGGTCATCCCCACGGACGGCAAACAAATCCCACTCGAAGCGCCCTGGGCAACCGCTGATTCGATACTGTCGCTCTCGATTTCCCGAGATGGCACCCGCGTTTTGGCGCTGCTGGAAACAAACGGCAGCTACCAGTTGGTGGTGAGTGCTCTTGTTCGTGGGGAGAAGTCAGTGCCCGTTCAGTTGGGCGCTCCAGTATCTCTCTCACTCGCCGCAGGAACGCCCGTTGCTTCTGCGTGGGTGGACTCCACCACGGTGGTGAGTGTGTCCTCGGACGGCGCCTCTTCTAACGTCCGCACGCAAGTCATTGGTGGGCAAAGCGAAGATTTGGCTAAGGTCACCACAGGCACCCCCATTTCGATCGTGGGAGCGAACACTGTTGCAGGTATACGAATTCTCACCGCAGAAGGCAATGTGCTCACTCAGCGCAGTAGTGCACAGTGGCTCAGTGCTGTCACGGGTGTGAAATCACTCGCCGTCCAGCAATAAGTTCCGAGGAAGTTTTCCACACCTTCAGCTCTGTGAGCTGAAGCGTGAGCTACTCACAGTCACACTGCAGAGATGTGGACATTCGACGAGTTCAAAGAGCACTGTGCAGATGCTCTGGTATTGGCGCTTCCCATTTCCTGTGCTGGGTGCGATCTTCCAGATCGAAACCTCTGTAGGGAGTGCAGAGCTTCTCTAGTCGCAGATCTGCAGTACCGCGAGCTATTCGATGAGGAATCTCTGCAAAGACTGCCACTGTGGTTTGCTATGGAACTGGGGGAGCCTCTCAGTGGCGTGCTGCATCACTTCAAAGAAACGGGACGAACTTCGGTGGCCAAACATCTGGCTACGCCCCTTCGAGAAGCCATGAAGGCAATCTACAAACAAGTACCTCATGAGAGCTCGGACCCAATTACGTGGGTAGTTCCGCCCTCGAGCAGGGTGAGTTTTCGTCAACGCGGGTATTCACCTATTGGCATGTTGGCAACGGCAGCCGGTGTGCGTCCGCAGAAACTCCTCACCATCAGCAGAAGGAGAGCAGATCAGTCCCAGCTCGGTCGCATGGAGCGCTTTCGCAATATGAAGGGCGTTTACACAGCCAAGCCAGCTGCGAAAGGCACGGGAGTCATCTTGGTTGATGACGTGTTGACGACCGGTGCAACCCTGCTGGAATGCGCCCGGGCACTGCGTGCCGGGGGCGCAGAAGTCCTGGGAGCGGCAGTGCTTGCCTACACTCCCAAAAACTTTCAGGACACTCGCAGATAAAAATGCGTGACATAACCGATCAAACAGGACTAAATTTTCAAACAACATCGATTGGCGTGAAAGGATCGCCCAAAAGTTGGGCGTAAACGCCAACTACGGGAGGTCGTCATGGAACTCAACTTCATCACTCGTCACATTGAAATCACT
>NZ_JAVWTF010000022.1:0-30007 GCF_036667855.1 Aurantimicrobium sp.
CAGTAGTCACAACGCGAGTCTATGTAAGAGAAGTGGGCAAAACGCTGAGAAACACCGGCGTTTTACGCGCTGGCAACAGCGGGCATGCTACTCATGAGTTCCGCGTCTGGAATCACGAGACGTTGACCAACCACAAGACGACTTGAACGGTCCAGTCCATTGGCGGTCATGATGGCTCGAGGCTGAACGCCGTAACCGCGAGCAATAGCCTCGAGAGTCTCGCCCGATGCCACGTTGTGGCGGGTAATGCTTTCGCCTACTTCTGCCGATTCGGTACCACTAGTGGAGGCAGGGATGTTGAGCTGTTGGCCAGCAAACATCATGGTTTTCCAGCTCAAACCGTTAGCTGCGAGCAGTTCTGCAGAAGAGATTCCGTGAAGCTGAGCAATGCTCCGCAGGGTGTCTCCGGCAACCACGGTGTATTTTTTTGCGCGAAGTACTGCAGCGGTGGAGTGCGTTACTGAACTCTGTTGGGGAGAATTCTCCGCATTAGCTTTGGGAAGTTTGTCTACCTTGGGCAGTTGATCTGCCGAGGCGGACTGAGCCGTGAAGATCATGCTGGTTACTGCGGCGAGTGCAACAGGAATAGCGGCAATCTTCTTTATTTTGCGGGCTTTTGGAGGGGTCGCTGAGGAAAGCGCCTCATGGTTGGATCGATAGTTTCGACCGGACATGCACACACTCCTCTCCCCATTAAAAGATTCGCTCAGTCTCTACCTCAGCTTGAAGGTTAACGTGGAGTGAATTCGGCGTGTCGCTGATTCTGTCTGTGTTCGCGCCAGGTGGTTACCTATGGCACGCTTATCTCGTGGCTAACGCAAAAACACCCCAGACCCAATGGCTGACAATCCCTGACCTCATGGAGGTCCTCGGGCTCAACCAAAGCCAGGTTCGTCGTCTCATAGAAGACAACATCCTTGCTGCCAAGCGAGTAGATGGTGTGCTCAAGGTTCCTGCGGACTTTATTCACGAAGGCGAGCCTCTGCCGGCACTGCAGGGAACCATTGTTCTCCTGCGCGATGTGGGCTTCGAAGATGACGAGCTCGTTGATTGGCTCATCTCGGAAGAAGAAAGCCTCACAGTTTCTCCAGTAGACGCCCTTAAGGCAGGCCGCAAGGCAGAAGTGCGACGTATCGCACAAGCACTTCTCTAACGAGAAATGCTTAAGAAGCTCGTTGGGACACGAGCGCTGCCAGCTGAGTCAAGCCTTGAGTTGCTAGCTCACTAAATCCGGCTGAGGCAATCGCCTTCTGTGCCAACACAACCTGCTGCTCGATGACTTCTTCAAGCTTGTCCACGGCACCGGTGTTCGTCAGGGTTGCCTGCAGCATTGAGATTTGACTGTCGTCAAGATCTGAATCTCCCAATAGCTCGTCCATCAAGCGAATAGCTGTGGCGGGGAGCTCTTGTTGAGCTAGAGCGATGAGAACTGTTCGCTTGCCCTCGCGCAGGTCGTCACCTGCAGGCTTGCCGGTGACGGCAGGGTCGCCAAAGACACCGAGAAGATCATCTCGCAGTTGGAAGGCGATACCCAAGGGTAAACCAATTGCTCGGAGGGACTCGAGCTGTTCAGGAGTGGCGCCACCGAGAGCTGCACCAATAACCAGGGGAGCCTCGATGGAGTACTTTGCTGACTTGTAGACAACCACACGCTGTGCCCGGGTGAGGGCATCCAGTTTGTCGATGACAGGCCAGGCACGTTCTTCGACAATGTCGAGATATTGGCCTGCGGTGACATCAATACGCATGCGGTCAAACTCAATACGAGAAGCGCGCACCGCGGGGCGGTTTGTTTCTGCCGCAATACCCGTGGAGAACAACTCATCGCTAAAAGCCAGCAGCAGGTCACCAAAGAGTAGGGCAGAAGAAGTACCGAAATCTTCGCTTGTGCCAGCCCAGCCAGATTCGCGGTGCAGCTTTTCAAAGCGACGGTGAGCTGAAGGAGCACCTCGACGAGTGTCGGACTTATCCATGATGTCGTCGTGAACCAGGGCGGCAGCGTGGAAAATCTCTAACGCGCTCGCCACATCGATGACGTGATCAGGAGTGGACTCGTTCTGAGTGCCATATCCCAGGAGTGCACAACGCGCACGGAAGCGCTTTCCGCCGCTGAGAAACTCCCGTGAAAACTCCAAGAATGGTTCCAAATCAGGGGAAACCTCACGCACAATGGATTCACGGTCAGTGATGAACTGGTCCAGACGAGTATTTACTCGCTCAACCCATGTGTCTTGGTCACGCATGCGCCTAGCCTATCTAGGCCAGCGCAGGTACACTGGGACTTCGAACACTTCTCACCATCAACCAAGGAGGAAACACATGCCACTGTCCGAGCATGAACAACGACTCCTGGATGAGATGGAGCGTAACCTCTATGGTCACGACGCAGATGTGACCTCGACAGCTTTCGTGGGAATGCCTCGTCCCAACTACCGCGCAATTGTGTTGGGTGTCCTCATCGCGCTCGCCGGTTTGGGTGGTTTGCTCGCTGGTGTCATGACCCACATGATTGTGATCGGCATCGTGGGATTTGTTCTTATGTTTGTTGGTGTTCTTGTGGCTGCAAAGCCAGGTGCACCTGCTTCTCCGACGGACAAGAAGCCTCGCTCAGCTGGAAGTTCTTTCATGCAGCGCATGGAACAGCGCTGGGATGAGCGCGATGGTGGCCGCCTCTAGCTGATTCGCCGCCCACACTAACCGCCTTTCGGGGCGGTTTTTTTGTGCACCCTAACTGATCCAGGTTAATCCCTTTGCCTCCATTTCCCTCCACCTACTTAAACCCTGTAAATTAGCGGATATCTCGACACGCCGACCAGAAAATGTGGGTATTTTTTAACACTTGTGGCTGGAAGTGGAGTAAAGTGGAGAAATCACCAACAAGGCCGGTTGTGAAAGGGGGTGACGCAGATGTTCTTAGGAACTCATTCACCCAAACTCGATGACAAGGGACGCGTCATCCTGCCCGCGAAATTCCGCAACGAATTGGCTGAGGGCATTGTGGTGACTCGAGGTCAAGAGAACTGCCTTTACGTCTTCAGCGCTGCAGAGTTCAACGACCTGCACGAGAAGATCCGCCAGGCACCTGTGACCAGCAAGTCAGCTCGTGACTTCCTGCGTGTATTCCTCTCAGGAGCCAGCTCAGAAACTCCAGATAGCCAGAACCGCATCACCCTTCCTGCCAACCTGCGTCAGTACGCCGGGCTAGACCGCGACCTCACCGTCATCGGTGCGGGTAACCGAGTAGAGATTTGGGACACCGAGGCCTGGAACACCTACCTCGCTGCCAACGAAGAAGCCTTCTCCAACACCACGGAGGAGGTGATTCCTGGACTTTTCTAGTCCTTAGGTTCTGACTCCCAGCCTGTGCACCCTGACTCCACTTCCCCGGAAGCAGGTTGACCTGGATGGGGATCAGAATCTAGGGCCACATTCCAGACTCGTTATGACTCTCAACGACATTCACACCCCCGTACTCCTCGAACGCTGTGTCGAGCTTCTTGCTCCTGCACTCGAGAAGCCTGGTGCTGTACTGGTCGATGCCACCTTGGGTATGGGTGGCCACTCGGAAGCTTTCCTCACTCGCTTCCCTGAACTCACTCTCGTGGGTCTTGACCGCGACACTGACGCTCTTGCAATCGCCGGTGATCGTCTAGCTCGCTTCGGTGACCGCGTTCACCTGGTCCACACCGTGTATGACGGAATCGCTGACGCGCTTGATGGCTTAGGTATTGCTTCCGTTGACGGCATTCTGTTCGACCTCGGTGTTTCCTCGTTGCAGCTTGACCGCGCAGAGCGTGGCTTTGCTTACTCCCAGGATGCGCCACTGGACATGCGCATGAACCAAACCGAGGGCATCACCGCCGCGGACGTCATCGCAACTTACAGCGAGCACGAACTGCGTAACATCTTCCACAAGTATGGAGATGAGAAGCTCTCTGCTCGCTATGCCAAGGCCATTGTGACCAACCGCGAGATCGAACCCATTACGCGTTCCGGTCAGCTCGTTCACATTCTGACTGTGGCAACCCCCGCAGCGCTCTCTCACTCTGGACACCCTGCCAAGCGGGTCTTCCAGGCACTGCGTATCGAAGTGAACCAGGAACTCTCCGTCCTCGAAACTGCTATCCCCGCAGCGCTGGGCAAGTTGGCACTCGGCGGTCGCATCGTGGTCATGTCTTACCAGTCCCTCGAAGATCGCATTGTCAAGGGTTTCCTTCAGGCAGGATCTGCATCTTCAGCACCTGTTGGTCTTCCCGTCGAGCTTGAGCAGTTCAAGCCCGAACTCAAACTTCTCGTCCGTGGTGCAGAACTTGCTAGCGACGAAGAAAAAGCTCGTAATCCTCGTGCCACGCCAGTACGTCTGCGTGCCGCCGAACGAATCAAGGTGGCGGCATGAGCACTCTGAACACCTCGCGTATTTCACGTCCCCAGGTTCGACCTCAGATGGCGGCGAAGCCATCTGCTCGTCCTGCTGCACCTCAGCGCGGCGGCTCTACCCCCACCGTTCAGGGAAACTTGGCACTCAAGGCACGCACGTCAATCAACAAAGCCACGTCGTGGCGCCCCAGCATTCAGGTTGTCGCAACCCGTGCACAGCGCAAAGCACGTCCCCGTGTTTTTTACGCAATCGTCACTGTGGGTGTTATTTTCGGCATCATCATCTCGAACTTGCTGCTCTCCGTGGCAGTTGCATCGGGCGCCTATGAGATTGCTGCAATGCAGCAATCCAATAAGGAACTTGGTCGTAGTTACCAGACCATGAACCAGGATCTGGACCGCCTGTCGTCCCCTCAAAACTTGGCAGCCAACGCTGAAGCGCTCGGGATGGTCAACAACAGCACTCCTGTCTACCTGCGTCTGTCTGATGGTGCCGTACTCGGAACCCCCGAGCCAGCTTCAGCAACTTCTGGCCTCATTGCAGGCGCCGAAGGTGCCGTCCCCAACTCTCTTCTGACTGGTGTGACCTTGGTTACTCAGAAAGAATCTGAAGCAAAGGCGGCAGCGGCGAAGAAGGCTGCTGCTGAGGCAGCAAAGGTAGCCCCCGTCACTGACAGCGCGCCTGCCGCTGCTGTTCCAGCTGGGCCGGTAACTTTGACCAACGGCCTTCCTAGTGTCACTACGCGCTAAGGACGTGCTAGCGGCTCAAAATCGCTCGTAAGGCTTAAGGAACAGTGTGAGAAAAAACCCCGTCACATTCCGCGCAACTGTTGTGCTGGCGTTTGTGGTGTTCCTGGTGAGCGTTTTCGTTATTCGCCTGATTGATATTCAGGTCATTGAAGCTGCTGCGTTGACACAACAGTCAGTAGACAAGCGTTCAATTCCGACGACCGTCTATGCCAAGCGTGGTCAAATCACGGACAAGAACGGCATCGTTCTTGCTGACAGCGTGATGCGTTACAACGTCACGGTTTCGCCCAAAAACGCTAAAGACTTCCTGCGCCAGACCGATCGCTCAGAGGTGACGATTACTCCTCAGCAAGCGGCAATTGAAATTGGAACCCTGACCGGGCAGAAGCCAGAAGAGATTCTCAAAATCATTGCTGATGCCCTGGCCGAGAACCCGAAGTCTGACTTCGCGTATATCAAGAAGGCGGTTGATGTAGACACCTTCCGGGCACTCAACGCACTTGAAATTCCGTGGTTGTTCTTCGAACAGGCCCCCGGACGTACCTATCCCAATGGTGCAGTCGCCGGTAACCTGCTGGGATTTGTTGGTGCCGATGGCCTCGCTCAGGCAGGTCTGGAAACCGGTTGGGACAGCTGTGTTGCCGGCATCAACGGTGAAGAAATGTATCAACGCGGTGCTGATGGTGTTCGCATTCCAGGCAGTACCGTTACGAGTGTGAAGAGCCAAAACGGTGGAACGCTCAAGCTCACCATTGACTCTGATTTACAGTGGTTTGTTCAGCAATCACTGGCCAAGCAAGTAGATAAGTATTCTGCCGCGTGGGGCATTGCAGTAGTTCAGGAAGCAAAAACCGGAAAGCTGCTTGCTGTTGCCGATTACCCCACACTCGATCCCAACAATGTGGATGCTACGGCAGATGCAAACCGTGGTTCACGCGCCTTCATGAGCCCCTATGAGCCCGGTTCAACCATGAAGCCCATCACGGCGTCCATGTTGATTGATACAGGTGTTGCCACACCTGAGACCCAAGTCTGGGACCCCTACTACATCAAGTTTCCTAACGGTGCTGAAGTTACTGATGCTGTGATGCACGGAACACTTCCTCTGACATTGACCGGTGTGATTGAGCAGTCCTCGAACGTGGGAATGTCCCAGCTCGGTGACACATTGGCACCAGATCAGCGCTATGACTACATGCTCAAGTTTGGGCTTTCATCCGTTTCGGCATCTGGTTACCCAGCCGAGTCCGCCGGTATTTTGGCTTCATCTGATGCGTGGGATAACCAAACTCACTACACCGTGACCTTTGGTCAGGGTGTGGCAACCACAGCCATTCAGATGTCCAGCGCTTACCAGGCCATTGCCAACAATGGAAAGTTGATTCCTGCCACCTTGGTGGAAAGCTGCACCATGCCAGATGGCACTGTGGTCAAGCCTGACGTTCCTGAGACCACTCAGGTCATTAAGCCAGAGACAGCACGAACAACCATCGGCATGATGGAAAACTTCGTGACCAAGGGATGGATTACCAAAGAAGTCACCGTTCCTGGATACCGAGTTGCCATGAAGACAGGTACTGCGCAACAGCCTGACGGCGCTGGTGGTTATAAAGCTGAGTATGTGGTGTCGAACATGGGCATGATTCCTGCCGATGATCCGCAGTACGTCATCACGGTGGTCATTGCCGAGCCCAAAATTACATTTACATCAATGGTTGTCCCACCCGTGTTCAAAGCGATCGAGCAACAGGTGATTAAGCGCTATCGCATCAAGCCTTCTCAGGGTGAAGCGCCAGACTTCCCAATCCGCTTCTAAGGTCACGTCAGCAATAGACTTGAACCAAGGAAAGGTGGTGCACGAGTGGGTGCTTTTGTTGGGTCGTTAAGGCCTGAGCATCCTCAGCCACGTGCGCTGTCAGGTCTCGTCACAGAACTGGGACTCACCTCCTCAGATCTTCTCGATGACATCGAAATATCGGGTATTACTCTCACCACCAAGGACGTTCGTCCCGGTGACGTTTTTGTTGGCATGCCCGGGGCAAAAGTTCACGGGGCATCTTTCGCTGACGCAGCTCGCGATGCAGGAGCAGTGGCGCTGCTCACTGATGCTGCCGGTGCTGACGTTGCACACGAATGTGGTATTCCGATCGTGATTGTTCCTGAAGTTCGCGCATCCCTTGGACATATTGCGTCGTGGATTTATCGAAACCAGGATGTGGATGCCACCGTATTCGGCGTGACGGGCACAAACGGGAAAACCTCCGTCGTCTACATCCTGTCTGCTCTGTTGAAGCAACTCGGCGTCACGAATGGGTTGAGCTCCACAGCAGAACGCCGCATCGGAGATGTGGCCATGGTCAGCGGATTGACCACGCCAGAGTCAACGGAAGTTCATGCTTTGTTGGCGCGCATGCGTGAATCGACTGTGCGGGCAGTGTGTCTTGAGGTGTCTGCCCAGGCCATGACGCGTCACCGCGTCGACGGTATTCATTTCGATATCGTGGGTTTCACCAACCTCAGTCACGATCACCTCGATGACTATGCGGACTTCGAGGACTACTACGCAGCTAAGGCTCAACTCTTCAACCCAGATATCGCCAGCAGAGGGGTTGTCACGGTTGACGACCCATGGGGTGTTCGCCTCGCTGAAGAGGCTCTTATTCCATTGACCACTGTGGCGACAATTCCCAACTCGGTTGGCTGGGAAACAGCACAGTGGAAACTGACCGTCACAGAGCAGACACAGCGGGCAACCTCGTTCGTGCTCCACGGTCCAGACGGTCGAAAAATGACGACGTCGGTGCCGTTGCTGGGAAGCTTTATGGCTTCTAATGCGGCTCTGGCAATTGTCATGTTGGTTGAATCTGGTTTTGATCTGGACCACATTGCCCACGTGGTGAATGCCGCAGGCGGCATCCAGGTGGTCGTTCCTGGCCGCACCGAGATTGTGTCGGGGGAGTCTGGTCCAGTTTTCTATCTGGATTACGGTCATACCCCAGATGCCTTTTCGAGTTTGTTGACAGCTGTTCGCGAGGTGACTCCCGGCAAGGTTGTCTTCCTCTTCGGTGCTGATGGAGACCGCGATAAAACTAAGCGTCATGCCATGGGCAAGATTGCTGCAGAGGGCGCAGACGTAGTTGTCATTACGGATTACCACCCCCGCACGGAAGACCCTTCCGTGATTCGCGCCGCGCTGCGTGAAGGCGCCACATCAGCAGGCAGTGCAGCTGAGATTATTGACGTTGCCGATGTTCAATCGGCTATTGCTCGGGCCATTGCTGAGGCAGGTGAAGGCGATGCCATCATTTATGCCGGTCCAGGTCATGAAACCGAGCGTGAAGTTGCTGGTGGAACTATCGCTTTTAACTTCCGTGAAGAAATTAAAGCTGCTCTTACTGAGGCTGGCTACACCCCTCGAGGAGAGCACACCGCATGATTTCGATGACATTGGCAGACATCGCTCAGACGATGCAGGGAACGCTTGTTCTGGGAAGCACAGGATCAAATGCTGACACCGTGATCTCGGGGCTAACTGACACTGACTCGCGTTTGATTACTCCAGGTGACATCTTTGTGGCGAAGCCGGGTGAATTCACCGATGGGCACTTGTTCATTCCTGCAGCTGTCGAAAACGGAGCTTCGGTTGTCATTGTTGACCACGAAGTCGAGACCACCGTTCCCCAGATTGTTGTTGATGACACCGTCGTGGCAATGGGAAGGCTTGCTACAGAGGTAGTCGCGCGTGTGCGGGCCAAGGGGAACCTCACCGTTGTGGGCATTACCGGATCTAACGGAAAAACAACCACGAAGAACCTCGTTGCCAGCATGTGTGAACGAGTGGGACCGACTGTATTCCCACGGGATTCGTTCAACAATGAGGTGGGCACCCCCATCACGATGTTGAAAATTACCGAAGACACTCGTTACTTGGTTCTCGAACTTGGAGCGAGCGGTAAGGGACACATCAAGCGAATGACCGACATGGTCCGTCCTGATATTGCCGCTGTGCTGATGATTGGATTGGCTCATGCCGGCGAATTCGGTGGCATTGAAACCACTGTTGAGTCAAAGCGGGAATTGATCGAATCACTGGGTCCTGACGGCATTGCTATCTTGAACCTTGATGATCCTCGTGTGATGTCGATGGCCTCAGCAGCACCAGGTGAAATCATCACCTTCGGTCACAGTCCAGAAGCCAATGTTCGAGTGAGCGACATCACGTCCTCAATTGAAGGAACTGAGTTCGAACTTCACACTCCTGCCGGCGACGCACACGTTCGCTTCAAAGTTCTCGGTGAACATCACGCGATGAATGCCGCTGCTGCAACAGCGATTGCCTTAACTCTGGGCTTTGAGCTGGAGCTCATTGTTACCAGCCTGGAGTCTGTCATTCGTGCTGAACACTGGCGCATGGAGCTCATGGGCGGCAACGGTGTCACCGTCATCAATGACGCATATAACGCCAGCCCTGATTCAATGGCCGCCGCACTGAAGACCTTGCGCCAAGTGGCAGGTCCAGATAATCGCACCATCGCGGTTCTGGGTGAGATGGCGGAGTTGGGCGAATATGCCGGCGAAGAACAGGACAGATTGGCCCTGCTAATTGTGCGCCTGGGAATTGACCAACTCGTTGTTGTGGGCGACGGTGCACGACGACTCCACATCTCTGCCATCAACGAGGGTTCATGGGATGGTGAGTCGAAGTTCTACTCAACCCCGGACGAGGCATACGATTACCTATCGAGCCTGCTTCGAGCAGGAGACATTGTTCTGGTGAAGTCGTCGAACTCGGCGAAGCTCCGGTTCCTTGGAGATCGACTAGGAGAGGCATACGCGTGAGTACCCTTCTTCTCGCCGGCGCACTCTCGCTGCTCTTCACCCTCTTGATGACTCCGGTCTTCATTCGTATCTTCCGCCGCGTGGGCTGGGGCCAGTTCATCAGTGATGGTGGACCTGATGCTCACCACGCTAAAAAGGGCACCCCCACCATGGGTGGCATTGTCGTTGTGGTGGGTGTGATCATTGCGTATTTCCTGGCCTCACTTCTCACCGGCTCAACCATTGAATTACCTGCCATTCTGGTGCTTTTCTTGATGACCGGTCTGGGCTTGGTGGGGTTCATTGATGACTTCATCAAGACCCACAAGCAGCGTTCCCTGGGTCTTTCGGGCTGGCCCAAGGTGTTTGGCCAAGTCATCGTTGCGGTGATCTTTGGTTTGTTGGCCATTAACTTCCCCGATGAAAACGGCATCACCCCTGCGTCGATGAGTATTTCCTTCATCCGCAACACCCACTTCAACTTCGCTGTTCTCGGTGGATGGCTAGCAGTGTTTGCGTTTTTGGTGTGGGTCATCTTGATTGTGACGAGCACCTCTAATGCCGTGAACCTCACGGATGGTTTGGATGGTCTGGCAACCGGCGCATCCATCTTCACCATTGGTTCATTCGTCATCATCAACTTCTGGCAGCAGAACCAGTCTTGCTTCAGTGGACGTCTCGACCCCCAGGTTGCCTATAAGTGTTATGACGTGCGTGATCCTCTGGATCTCGCCATCGTGGCAGCAGCCATCGTGGGCGGTTTGATTGGGTTCCTGTGGTGGAACACCTCGCCTGCACAGATCTTCCTCGGTGACACCGGCTCGATGGCTCTCGGTGGCGCTCTTGCCGCACTGGCTATCCTCAGCCAGACCGAACTTCTTCTGGTCATCCTCGCTGGCCTCTTCGTCATCGACACCGGTTCGGTCATTGTTCAGCGCGGTTACTTCAAGCTGACCAAGGGTAAGCGCATCTTCTTGATGTCGCCTATTCACCACCACTTTGAACTTAAGGGCTGGGCAGAAGTGACCGTCGTGGTTCGCTTCTGGATCATTTCCGCACTGTTTGTGATTACCGGTGTGGGCATGTTCTATCTCGAGTGGCTTACTCGCTAGTCGGCTGTCAATGACTTCGCCACGCGATCTGAGCACCCTGAATAGTTGGCATGCCGACTGGGCAGGGCTCCGTGTTGGTGTCTTGGGGTTGGGCGTCACCGGCTTCTCCGTTGCTGACACTTTGGCTGAACTTGGTGCGAAAGTCATGGTTGTTGCTTCCGGAGCAGACGAGCTCCGCATCACCATGGTTGACGTTATTGGGGCAACGTATGTTCAAGAACGCTCGGGTGAAGATGTTCCCCACGAGCTGGTCGAATTTGATCCTGAGCTCATTGTTGTCTCTCCGGGGTATCACCCCGACCACGAGATTCTTCTATGGGCGGCAGCTCGCAACATTCCCATCTGGGGAGATATCGAGCTGGCTTGGCGGGTGCGAGACAAGGTCAAGGCTGCCGAGTGGCTTGCCGTCACCGGCACCAACGGTAAAACGACAACAGTTCAGCTCACCGCTGCCATGCTGGCTGCTGCCGGATACCGAGTCGCCCCGTGCGGAAACATTGGCGTTCCCGTACTTGACGCAGTTCGTGATCCTCAGGGCTTCGACGTTTTTGTCGTGGAACTTTCCAGCTACCAGCTGCATTGGATGGTGGGTGTTCACCCCTATTCATCTGCTGTCTTAAATATTGCTGATGACCACTTGGATTGGCACGGCTCTTTCGAGTCATATGTTGCCGCCAAAGCAAAGATTTATGAGAACACCCAGGTGGCGTGCGTCTATAACAAGGCAGATAAAGTCACCGAGCGCATGGTTGAAAATGCGGACGTGATGGAAGGCGCCAGGGCTATTGGCTTTGACTTGGGAGCGCCGGGAAAGAGCGACTTGGGAGTCGTCGATGGCATTTTGTGTGATCGCGCTTTCCTCGATGATCGCCATTCCACCGCACTGGAAATCACCACCGTTCGTGATCTCGAAGAACGGGGCTTGGCCGCCCCTCATATCGTGGCCAATATTTTGGCGGCAAGTGCTCTCGCGCGGTCTTTTGGGGCGCCAACTGAGGCAATCTATGAAGCTTTGAAGACGTTCAGCCTCGACTCACACCGCAATGAAGTTGTAGCATCCGTGGGGGAGATCACCTGGATTGATGACTCCAAAGCGACAAACCCTCATGCTGCTGATGCTTCACTGACTGCCAACGAATCCATCGTGTGGATTGTGGGGGGATTGCTCAAGGGTGTGAACATTGATGAACTCGTTTCCCGCCATGCACATCGCCTTCGCGGTGCTGTGATTATTGGCGTGGACCGCGAACCTGTGAAAGCGGCATTCGAGCGACACGCGCCCGGGGTCACCGCGCTCGAGGTGGAGGCGGATGACACTAGTGATGTCATGGTTCACGCCGTGAACTTGGCCGCAGATTTAGCACACAGCGGTGACGTGGTGTTGTTGGCTCCAGCTGCAGCTTCGATGGATCAATTCACTGACTATGCCGAGCGAGGACGCCTCTTCGCACAGGCTGTTCGAGACAAAGTTGGAGGTGAGGCGGATGGCGACTCCGCCTCGCACTAGCCAGCCCCGCAGACCATCTGCCACTCCTCGCACGTCAACTCGCACGACGCCACAGGCTTCAACCCCTACCCGTCCGGGTGGTCTTGCCACACGCTTCAAGCTGGAGAAAGCGTTCAAGGCAGAATCGCCCAACTTCTATCTCCTCGCGGGTGTGACTCTCTTCACTGTGATTCTGGGTTTGATCATGGTGTTGTCCGCCTCGGCCGTGGACTCGTTTTTGCAAGATGGCGGATTCTTTAGCGGATTTTTCAAGCAAGCAATTGCGGCATTCGTAGCTCTTCCCCTGATGCTGGGCATCAGCCGCCTTCCATTGGTGTTCTTCCGTAAGTGGGCAAACATTGCCCTGTTTATCACCATCGGTTTGCAGCTCTTGGTGTTTACCCCTCTGGGTGTTGAATCCGGCGGTAACCGAAACTGGCTCGATGTGGGTATTCAGTTCCAGCCCTCCGAGATGATCAAGCTCACCATTGCGGTGTGGCTTGGGGTGAACCTGCCAGCGATTATTGACCGCGTTGGTCCCTACAGCTTCCGCATCTTTGGTGGAATCTTCCCTGTCTACATCGCCATGTTTGTGGTTCTTCTGGGTCAAGACCTGGGAACAGTCATCATCTTGTTTGCCATTGTGTTGGGCTGCTTGGCATTCTCTGGAGTTGCCGGTCGCATGATCGGTGTGCCCATGGTGTTGGGTGCGGTTGGCGTGCTCTTTATGGCACTGATTAGCCCCAACCGTATGGCGCGCATCATGTCGTTCTTGAACGAGAACTGTACTGACTACACCAATGCGTGTTGGCAGCCGCTCCACGGCAAGTGGGCACTGGCCAACGGCGGCATCTTTGGTGTTGGCTTGGGGCAATCTAAAGCCAAATGGTCTTGGCTGCCTGCGGCAGATAACGACTACATCTTCGCCATCATCGGTGAAGAGCTGGGCATGATCGGCTGCCTGGTTGTCATCGCCTTGTTCGTGACCCTGGCGGTGGCATTCGTGCGCATTATTCGCCAAGCACAGGACCCCCTTGTCCGCATTGTGACCGGTGGAATCATGATCTGGATTGTGGGTCAGGCATTCGTGAACATCGGTGTTGTGGTGGGAGTACTTCCCGTTCTCGGTGTGCCACTGCCACTACTGAGCTCGGGTGGTTCGGCGCTGATTATGACCTTGCTCGCCATCGGCGTGGTGCTCTCATTCACTAAGGACGAGAAACCGATCAAGCGGACTCGCTCTCGGAGCCAGCCACGAACCCAGAATCGCACGAAAACTCCTCAGGCACGCACCCGCCAGCCCCAATCAGGTCGCAGTTGATGACGAGTTATCTCCTCGCTGGTGGTGGCACTGCCGGGCACGTGAACCCCATGCTCGCCATGGCGGATGAACTGCGTCGCAGAGATCCGGCGGCCCAGATTGTGTGTGTCGGAACGGTTGAAGGCCTGGAATCTACATTGGTGCCTGCGCGTGGATTTGAACTCGTCACCATTCCGAGGATCCCTTTTCCCCGCATCCGTGGATTAGTTTCCTCCTCCAAGCGCTTCATCGCAGGCTGGCCTCAAGCTGTGAAGACGATCTCTCAGCTCATAACTGACAGACACGTTGATGTCGTTATTGGTGTGGGTGGATATAGCGCGGCACCGGCTTATGCCGCTGCTCGCAAAGCAGGTATTCCATTCGTTATTCACGAAGCCAATGCCAAGCCTGGTTTGGCGAACAGGTGGGGCGCTCTGCGCACCCCTTACGTGGGTGTCACCTTCGAGGGAACTCCATTGCCTCATGCCACGACTGTGGGAACTCCGCTTCGGAAAGAAATCGAGACCCTCGATATTCCAGCAGCACGTTCTGCTGCCCGTGAGCATTTTGGGCTAGAAGTTCACCGGCCTGTCCTCGTGGTCACGAGCGGTTCTCAGGGCGCCAGATCCATCAACACCACCATTGCCGAATCAGCCGCGGACATTGTGGCTGCGGGGTACCAGGTGCTGCATATTGTTGGGCAAAACAAGCCCGAGGCTCTGCCCTCACTACCTGGATACATTGCTCTGGACTACTGCGATCGAATGGATCTCGCACTGGCGGCAGCAAACATGGTGGTCTCTCGTGCTGGTTCGGCTACGGTGTCGGAACTCTCGGCACTGGGAGTTCCGGCTGTCTACGTGCCCTATCCGGTGGGTAATGGCGAACAGCGTTTCAATGCGGCCGGTGTAGTGAAGGCAGGGGGAGGCGTGATGGTCTTAGATGCCCAGTTCACTCCTGCTTGGGTGAACTCCACTTTGATTCCACTACTCCGGGATGAAGCTGCCCTAGAAAAGATGGGCACCCGGGCAGCGAGCGTGGGAATGCGGGATGGAACAGCGCGCATGATGAATCTCATCGATGCCGCCCTGTCATCGGCTTAGGCTCAGCTTTCTGCGTTATAACGGAACGTGGTGGCTTATTGCTGCCCTCTGAGAAGAAAGCTCGCCTGTGATTAAGCCAGACCCCAGCGTTGTTGCCCCCGAAGATTTGGGCACCGTGCACATGGTGGGTATTGGTGGCTCTGGCATGAGCGGTATTGCAAGACTTTTCCTCGCCAACGGCATCACTGTCACGGGTTCCGATGTTCGCGATTCCAACAACATTCAGGCACTGCGTGATTTGGGCGTGAGCGTTCACATTGGGCACGACGCTGACAATCTCGGTGATGCGCAAACCTTGGTGGTTACCGGTGCGCTGTGGCAGGACAACCCTGAGTATGTTCTGGCCCAGCAGCGTGGACTGACTATCTTGCACCGTTCGCAGGCGCTGGAATGGCTCACGCGTGGTTCTCGCCTGGTCTCTGTAGCCGGTGCTCACGGAAAGACCACCTCCACCGGAATGATTGTTACCGGGCTTCGTGAGCTCGGTGCGGACCCCAGCTTTGTCAACGGTGGAGTAGTTCAGGCCTATGGCTTGAGTTCTGCCTATGGTGAGGGTGAACTGTTCGTCGTCGAAGCAGATGAATCCGATGGTTCATTCCTGCTCTATGACACGTCTGTGGCATTGGTCACCAATGTGGATGCGGATCACCTGGATCACTATGGATCGCTCGAAGCTTTTGATCAGGCATTTGTTGACTTCACCTCTGCCGCCAAGGAACTGGTTGTTATCTCAAGTGACGATCCAGGTGCTGTTCGTGTGACCCACAAGATTTCAGGCCCTCGAGTGTTGACCTTCGGAGAAGCAGCACATGCCGATGTTCGTCTGGCTCACATCGACACAACCACTGGGGGAGTGACCCTCACCATTGAGTACTTGGGCACGAAGTACACCGCCCAGCTCAAGGTTCCTGGCCGTCACAACGCTTTAAACGCTGCCGGTGCATTTGCCACTTTGGTGGGCCTAGGTTTTGACGCTGCGTCGTCGTTAGCAGGCATTTCAGAGTTTGGTGGCACCGAACGCCGCTTTGAACTTCATGGCATTCGTCGCGGGGTGAGCGTCTATGACGATTACGCCCACCACCACACCGAAGTTAACGCTGTGCTCAGTGCTGCTCGCACCGTTGTGGGCGAAGGTCGGGTTATCGCCGTTCACCAGCCTCACCTTTACAGTCGTACGCAGCACTTTTGTGGTGAATTCGCACACACTCTCGAACATGATGCAGATCTCACCGTGGTGCTGGACGTCTATGGCGCCCGTGAAGATCCCGTTCCTGGTGTCACCGGTGCATTGGTTTCAGAGAAGTTCACCGACCAGTCCAAGGTGGCCTTCATTGCCGATTGGCAAGAAGCTGCGGACCACATCGCAGCTATCGCTCAGCCCGGTGACTACGTCATCACGTTGGGTTGTGGTGATGTGTATCGCATCATTCCTCAGATCTTGGCCTCTCTAGAAGCTACTGAGTAACTCTCATGAAACGTCCTGTTGGGCCTGGAGGGGCAACTCCACCGCCCCGAGCGCCTCAATCGGCTGCGGCAACGCCTCGGCCTGTTCAGGCGTCCAAGGTCGCCAAGCCTGCAAAAGCCCCTCAGCCTGCAAAGGCACCCAAGCCACCCAAGCCCACGCGTGCGGAGCGTAAGGCCCAGAAAGCTTCACACCGTGCTGCAGCACAGGCTTCACAGCGAACTCGCGTGACTCCTGCTGCTCCGGCTCGAGTGGATGCAGTGGGCAGTCGGGTTCAAGGCATTCGTCGACCTGCTAGCGAGCCAGGGAAGCCTGTAACGCCAGTATTGACCGAAGAGCGTAAAGAACCTCGTCGTCCCGCTCGTCGCCTCACTAAGGCCCAGCAGGAAGCTGCTGAAGCCAAACGCAAACTCAAAGAGGCCGTCAAAGCCCGCAAAGCATTTGAACGTGATGAAGTGCGTCGATTCACAGCACATTTGCGTCGACGCAAGATCATCTGGGGATCCGTTGCCGGTTCTCTTGCTGCAATCATGATTTTTGTCAGCGTCGGAGTATTCACTCCGGTGCTGGCATTGCAAACCATTGCTGTCGAGGGCGCTACTCGCGTCCCGGCAGACCAGATCATGGCTGCTTTGCAGCCTCAGATTAACAAGCCACTTCCTTTGGTTGATATGGGTGCCGTTCGCAAAGCGGTTGAAGCACAACCACTCGTGAAGAGCTATTCCACTGTTGCGCTGCCACCACACACTCTCGTAATCAAGATCGTAGAACGCAGCCCGATTGGTTATCTCTCTGTCGATGGCAACTTGATCATGGTTGATCCTGCAGGCGTTGTTCTAGAGCAGTCCACAGAAAAAACTCCTGGAATTCCTGTCATCACCGTGGAAGGCGGCAGTGCTCAGTCCAAAGGATTCGTTGCGGCGGTTGATGTGATCAACTCTCTTCCCAGCGCGCTGGCAGGCCAGCTCGAAGAAGTCATTGCCAACACCACCGACGATGTGACTTTGGTCCTCACTGGCGGTGCTCGTGTGTTCTGGGGTGGTCCCGAAAACGCGGCCATGAAGAACCGCGTACTGTCTCAACTCTTGGCAGTGAACCCTGTGGGTTCCGTCAGCGAGTACGACGTCTCGTCGCCCAAAACAGCGGTCGTTCGTTAATTCATTCGCTGATCTGTCTTCTACGGGCGTGTCGCGCAGGGGAGTGGGATGCTTCGACCTACTCTCAAATCAAGAAATGCATACTGAGCATAACTTTAAGGTTCGACTTGAACTTTAGGGTTCTAGCGGAGGCCACATCGTGTCAATGAATCAGAATTACCTCGCCGTCATCAAGGTGGTCGGCGTCGGCGGTGGTGGCGTAAACGCTGTGAACCGCATGATTGAGCTTGGTCTCAAGGGTGTTGAATTCATCGCCGTCAACACTGACGCACAGGCTCTCCTCCTCAGTGAAGCAGACGTCAAGCTCGACATTGGCCGTGAGCTCACCCGTGGCCTCGGTGCTGGTGCTGACCCCGAAGTAGGCCGCAAGGCTGCAGAAGACCACGCAGAAGAGATCGAAGAAGCCCTCGCCGGTGCTGACATGGTCTTCGTCACCGCAGGTGAGGGTGGTGGAACCGGAACCGGTGCCGCTCCCGTCGTGGCAAAGATTGCCAAGTCCATCGGCGCACTCACCATAGGTGTTGTGACCAAGCCCTTCGGTTTCGAAGGTAAGCGTCGCGCAGCTCAGGCTGACACCGGTGTTGCTGCCCTTCGCGCCGAGGTTGACACTCTCATCGTTGTTCCCAACGACCGTCTTCTCGAAATCAGCGACCGCAGCATCTCCGTTCAGGAAGCTTTTGCAACTGCCGACCAGGTCCTCCTGGCTGGTGTTCAAGGAATTACAGACCTCATCACCACTCCTGGTCTGATCAACCTCGACTTCGCAGACGTGAAGTCGGTAATGCAGGGCGCTGGATCTGCCCTGATGGGAATCGGTTCCTCACGCGGTGCAGACCGCGCGATCAAGGCAGCCGAGCTGGCCGTAGCCTCACCCCTGCTTGAGGCCAGCATCGAAGGCGCCCGTGGCGTTCTTCTCTCCATTCAGGGTGGATCCAACCTTGGTCTCTTTGAGATCAATGACGCTGCTGCACTGGTCGGCGAAGCCGTTCACCCTGAGGCCAACATCATCTTTGGTGCTGTCATTGACGACACCCTGGGTGACGAAGTTCGCGTCACGGTTATCGCCGCTGGTTTTGATGGTGGCGAGCCCACGCACAAGCCCATGCCTCGCCGCGCATTCACCTCGACGGACACCGGTTCGGTACTCCCCGCAGGTGAGAGCATCTACTCCGAGACGGTGATCACCTCGACCACTGGTGTTTTCGCAGATGATGAGCTTGCAGCTGTGATGACCACGCCTGCGACCACCAGCCATGTCTCCGTCACTCCTTCCTACGTTGACGAGGATGACGACCTCGACATCCCCGACTTCCTCAAGTAAGTGAGCGCCTCCCTAGCCGAGCGTCTTTCGCTCGTACAGGAGGGAATCGCTGAGGCGGCCCGTAATGCAGGGCGCGACGTCAACGATCTCACCACGATTGTGGTGACCAAGTTCCACCCTGCTCAGCTCGTGCGAGATCTGTATGATCTCGGCGTGCGCAACGTGGGGGAGAACCGTCACCAAGAAGCCGAAGCCAAGGCAGCTGAGCTGTCTGAACTTGATCTCACCTGGCACTTCATTGGTCAGCTCCAGTCCAATAAGGCCCGCGCTGCCCGCAAATATGCCAGTGTGGTGCACTCGGTAGACCGCCCCAGCTTGGTGACCGCTTTGGGAAATGCTGCTTTCACCCCCGAGGGGGAGCCGGAAAACAACATTGTTGAGGTCTTGGATTGCTTTGTTCAGCTCAACTTGACCCAAGATCCTGCCCGTGGGGGTGTTCAACCCGCTGATGTGGTCGAACTCGCCGAGCTCGTTGCCGCGCAACCCAGCCTCAACTTGCTGGGCGTGATGGCGGTTGCGCCACTTGATGAAGAGCCTCGCGTTGCCTTTGCTCGTGTTCGTGCCGCATCGGAACGAGTTCAGACTGTGATCCCTTCAGCAACCTACATTTCTACCGGCATGTCCCATGACTATGCCGCTGCCATTTCTGAAGGCGCGACACACCTACGAATTGGCTCTGCAATCACGGGAAACAGACCTGTTTCCGGTTAATCTCAATTAGACGTTTTATTCCTGGAGGTACTCAATGTCCAACCCACTCAAGAAGACCATGGTCTATCTCGGTCTCGCTGACGAGGACACGAGCTACGACGCACCCGCATATGCTGCAGCACCTCAGGTTGCTCCCGTATCTGCTGGTCGTGCACAGGTAACCCCCCTTCGCCGTAACACCGCAAAGAACCAGGCAGCGAGCGACATGAACGAAATCGTCACCGTCCACCCCAAGCAGTACTCGGACGCAAAGGTAATTGCAGAAAACTTCCGTGAAGGCGTTCCCGTCATCATGAACCTCTCGCAGATGACCGAAACAGACGCTCGTCGTCTCATTGACTTCGCTTCTGGTCTGTCACAGGGTCTCTTTGGCAAGATCGAGCGCGTCACGAGCAAGGTATTCCTGCTCTCACCAGCACACGTTGCTGTTTCGGGCGATGCAGCTGCTGAGACCGCTGAAGTCGACACCACCTTCTTCGGAGAGTAAGCCGCTCGCCACTGTGTGGCTGCGTGCTGAAGGAAACTTATGTCTGTCGTAGGCATTCTCGGCGTAGTTCTTTACTACGCACTGTTGGTATTTGTCATTGCCATGTGGGCACGGCTCATCCTTGACTTCATTCGTGCGATGCGCCCGGGTTGGCGTCCGCCCAGCTTCCTGCTGGTAATCAGCGGTGTTGTTTATGGCATTACTGATCCGCCGATGAAGGCAGTTCGTCGATTCGTCAAGCCCATGAGCTTTGGTGCTATTGCACTTGATTTCGGCTGGACCGTGGTCATGTTGGCCGCAATTGTGGCGATGTATATCGCCGAATACCTGATGGTTCTTTAGTTAACCTCTGTAATTCTTCCTCAGGGGTTTCCGCACCACCCAACTCTTTTGGTAGCGTTAGGGACGTTGTCACTTAGACAACATATTTTTGTATCTCTCACTTGAGGATGGCTCGACATGGCTTTATTGCCAGAAGACGTAGTAAACAAGCGCTTTCAGCAGACTAAGTTCCGCGAAGGTTACGATCAGGACGAGGTCGATGACTTCCTGGACGAAATTGTTGTTGAGCTGCGTCGTCTCACCGCTGAGAACGATGAACTCAAGACCAAGCTTGAAGCTGCCGAGGCACGTCTAGAAGGCGGCGAGTCAGCAGCTCCTGCACGCCCTGTCTCCACCCCTGCACCTGCAGTAGTCGATGACACCAGTGCAACTGCTAGCGCAAATGATCTGCTAACTCTTGCCCGCCGTCTGCACGAAGAGCACGTTCGTGAAGGTGTTGAGAAGCGTGACGCTCTCATCGCTGAAGGTCACGAGACCGCTACTCGCCTTGTTTCTGAAGCAGAAGCAACCGCAAAGGCTCAGCTCTCCACCCTTGAAACTGAGAAGGCAACGCTGAAGAGGGCTATTGCTGAACTCAGTGGTTTTGAGAAGGAATACCGCGAAAAGCTTCGCTCCTACATTTCTAACCAGTTGGTCGAGCTTGATGAGCTCAATGTCACTGGTGACTCAGCCAAGAACTAACGTGGCGGTAAAACGGCCCGTGTGGGCTGTATTGATGCTTCTGGGCATCACTGCTGTCGTTGTCTACACCGCTGACCAGCTCAGCAAGTTGTGGGTCATGTCGACCCTCACTGAAGGTGTGAGCCAACCCATTCTGGGGGATTTCCTCCAGTTCTATTTCGTGCGTAATCCAGGTGCGGCATTCTCGCTTGCTTCTGGCACAACATGGGTGTTTTCCATCCTTGCTGCGGTGGTCACAGTCGTCATTATTGTGTTCGCGCGCAAGATCCGTTCCATCGCATGGGCAGTTGTGTTTGGACTGCTTCTAGGTGGCACACTCGGTAACCTCACGGACCGTTTGACCAAAGAAAACGGCGAGGGAGTCGTGCAGTTTGGAAATGGTCTGGTCATTGACTTCATTTCCACACCCTGGATGATGCCGGCAATTTATAACGTTGCTGATATCGCCATCGTCTCGAGCATGTGCTTACTGGTGTTGCTGACCTTGATGGGCGTCCACATCGATGGCACTCGCGAGCCACGAAAGTCTCGCTCTACTGGCTCTACAGACGCTGGTGCAACAGTGTTGCTGGGTGCCGCAGGCACGACCTCCAGCGTTCTCGGTGGTGGCGAATCAGTAGGCATTGATGGCACCGTCGATGGTGGTTCATTTGGAGATGGTGGCTCAGGTGGAAACTAGATCCACTCCCGTTCCAGATGGCCTTGATGGCGTTCGTGTTGACGCAGGTTTAGCCAGGCTGTTCGGTTTTTCCCGCACTCAAGCAGCAGAGATTGCCGAGGCTGGGGGAGTAGAGCAAAACGGTGTTGCCCTCGGTAAATCTGACAAACTCCGAGCTGAAGCTTTCTTGACGGTGTCCTGGGAAGAAAAGCGCGGTCCTGAGATTGTGCCCATGATGGTGCCCGATTTTGGCATCGTCTATGACGATGACGACTTCGTCGTCGTGGATAAGCCCGTGGGCATGGCAGCACACCCCGCAGCAAGCTGGGATGGCCCCACCGTCCTCGGTGCTCTTGCTGCTTCGGGATTCACCATTGCCACCTCAGGAGCTGCTGAGCGTGCAGGTATCGTGCACCGCCTCGATGTGGGCACATCCGGTCTCATGGTTGTGGCTAAGAGCGAGAAGGCCTACAGCGCACTCAAGCAGGCATTCCACGATCGTGAAGTCAACAAGATTTATCACGCCGTCGTTCAGGGACACCCGGACCCTCTGGCAGGCACTATTGATGCTCCTATTGGGCGTCACCCTCGTTCTGACTGGAAGTTTGCGGTCACTAACGACGGCAAGCATGCCGTCACTCACTACACAACACTCGAAGCGTTCCCTTTTGCTTCGCTCTTAGAAATCAAGCTTGAAACGGGTCGTACACACCAGATTCGTGTTCACATGGCTGCCCAACGCCACCCGTGTGTCGGAGATAGCCTTTATGGCGCAGACCCTTCACTCAGTGGACGTCTGGGCCTTTCGCGCCAGTGGCTCCATGCTCACAAACTTGGTTTCACTCACCCCGCCACGGGTGAATATGTGGAGTTCACGTCTGCCTATCCTGCAGATCTGCAACACGCACTCGACGTCCTCGCCGCGGGCTAACCTTCAACTCCTAGGCAAAGGTTTTGCCCTCAGGAGTTTATCGGCGTGTCGCATATGGCTAGTCTTGAACGACACGCCGTAACACGCCCCAGATATCAAGGAAGTGACTATGCCCGAGCAATCCCGCAACAAGCAGGAAGTGCTCATCGTCACCGGTATGTCTGGCGCTGGTCGTTCGACCGTGGGTAATGCCCTCGAAGACCTCGATTGGTATGTCGTCGACAACCTGCCCCCACAGATGCTGCGTCCTCTGGTTGAACTGGCAGATAAGGCTGGAGCTAACCTGCCCAAGATTGCTGCGGTGGTGGACGTCCGCGGCCGTGATTTCTTTGAGAACCTGCAAGAGATCATTCAGTCGATGACTTCCGAGACGGTCGTGCGCGTGCTGTTCTTAGACGCAACTGATGCTTCTCTGGTTCGTCGCTTTGAATCGGTTCGTCGCCCGCACCCCCTTCAAGGCGATGGCACCATCTTGGACGGCATCATTGCTGAACGCTCACGCATGACGGCACTGCGTGAAAGCAGTGACATCGTCGTGGACACGAGTGATCTCAACATTCACCAGCTCTCCACGTTGATTACCGAACAGTTCGCTCAGGAAGACACCGCAGGTGTTCGACTGAACCTGATGAGCTTTGGATTCAAATATGGAACCCCCACAGATGTAGACCTCATCGCCGATGGTCGCTTCTTGCCTAACCCGTTCTGGATTCCAGAACTGCGGGGGAGCACCGGCATGGACAAGGAAGTCTCGGACTATGTCCTGGGGCAGCCTGGGGCGATGGAGTTCGTCGAGAACTATGCCAAGGCACTTGAGCCTGTTCTGGCCGGTTACCAGCGAGAAAACAAGCGTCACGCCACGATTGCTATCGGTTGCACCGGCGGGAAGCACCGCTCGGTTGCGTTGACCGAGGAACTAGCAAAGCGTTTGGCAGAACTCCCGGGCGTCGTCGTGCGGGTCAAGCACAGAGATTTTGGTCGCGAATAGCGACTGCAACAACATCACTACTGAAGAAACAAAGAGGAATTTGGGGATATGGGTCTCACTGAGAACGTTAAACAAGAACTGATTACTGTCGGTGCTGGCAAGACCAGCGTGCGCACGGCAGAACTGGCCACCGTGCTGCGCTTTGCGGGTGGTCTGCACACCATCTCTGGCCGTATTGCTGTTGAAGCAGAACTAGACTCTCAGGAACTCGCCACCCGCGTGCGCAAGGATTTGGCTGAGATTTACGGTGTTCGCTCTGAAGGTCGTCTCTCACCCAACTCGGGTGGCAAGAACGCTCCCACTTTCCTCGCGCGGGTCCTCGACGGTGAAACGCTGGCTCGCCAGACGGGCCTCCTCGATGCTCGCCGTCGTCCCATCCGTGGCCTACCCAACAAGCTCACCACCGGCAACCTCGAGGACCTCTCGGCTATTTGGCGTGGTGCATTCTTGGCTGCAGGTTCACTGACCGACCCAGGTCGTTCTGCAGCACTGGAAATCGTCTGCCCCACCAACGAGGCCGCCATGGCACTCGTGGGGGCAGCAAACCGCCTCCAGTTCGCGGCAAAGGCTCGTGAAGTTCGCGGTGTTCACCGCGTTGTCATTCGTGAAGATGAGGCGATCTCTGCCGTGCTCACCATCATGGGTGCCACCGAAACCGTCAAGAACTGGGAAGAACTGCGTCAGCGCCGTGAAGTTCGTGCCACGGCAAACCGCTTGGTCAACTTCGATGACGCGAACCTGCGCCGCTCGGCACAGGCAGCAGTAGCTGCTTGTGCTCGTGTCGAGCGCGCACTCGAGCTTCTGGGTGACGACATTCCAGAACACCTGAAGTATGCAGGTGAGTTGCGCCTGAACTTCCGTGACGCCAGCCTGGACGAACTGGGACACCACGCTGATCCTCCGATGACCAAGGATGCCGTCGCCGGTCGTATTCGTCGCCTGCTTGCCATGGCAGACAAGCGCGCACAGGATCTCGGCGTTCCCGGCACCGAATCCGCTGTTCCCGACGATATTGACGCCTAAAACTTCACAAAAATAACTCAGCTTTTCGGCAATAAACTTGTTGTCGAGACGGTTACATCCAGTAAGACTCAACCGCACGTTCTAAGGAGAACAACCCGTGGCTAACTACACACTGCCCGAGCTCGACTACGACTACGCAGCACTTGCGCCTCACATCAGCGCAACCATCATGGAGCTGCACCACAGCAAGCACCACAAGGCGTATGTCGACGGCGCGAACACCGCACTCGAGAAGCTCGCCGAAGCACGTGAGAAGAACGACTTCGCCAACATCAACAAGCTCCAGAAGGACCTGGCATTCCACCTCGGTGGACACACCAACCACTCCATCTTCTGGAAGAACCTGACTCCTGGCACCGAAGAGCGCCCCACCGGCGAACTCGCTGCAGCAATCGATGAGTACTTCGGTTCCTTCGATGCGTTCAAGGCACAGTTCAACGCTGTTGCACTCGGTCTGCAGGGCTCCGGCTGGGCATTCCTGGCTTGGGATGCACTCGGCAAGAACCTCATCATTGAGCAGCTCTACGACCAGCAGGGCAACATTGCAGCAGGAACTATCCCTCTGCTCATGCTCGACATGTGGGAGCACGCCTTCTACCTGGACTACAAGAACGTGAAGGGTGACTACGTCACCGCCTTCTGGAACATCATCAACTGGGCTGATGTTTCGGCGCGTTTCGACGCTGCACGCAAGGGCGCATCCAGCGTCCTGCTATTCTCTTAGTAGTTGACAACGGGTGTCTCGAAACTTTTCGGGGCACCCGTTCCTACTGATTTTTCATCAACGTAATACCCTCCCTCCACCATCCCCACCACTGGAGCATTTCGCTCCCTAACATCACTTGGAGACGAAGTGACTGTCAAAGTTGGAATCAACGGTTTCGGCCGTATCGGACGTAACTACTTCCGTGCTGCACTCGCACAGGGCGCAGACATTGAAATTGTTGCCGTCAACGACCTCAGCGACACCAAGGTGCTCGCACACCTGCTGAAGTATGACTCGGTTACCGGTCGTCTGGACGCTGAAGTTTCACACGACGCCGAGAACATCATTGTCAACGGCAAGAAGATCAAGGTTCTCGCAGAGCGCGACCCTGCAGACCTCGGCTGGGGCAAGCTCGGCGTTGACGTCGTGATTGAGTCCACCGGTCGCTTCACCGACCGCGCGAACGCTGAAAAGCACATCGCAGCAGGAGCCAAGAAGGTTCTCATCTCTGCTCCTCCCACCGGTAATGACATTCCTACCTTCGTGATGGGTGTCAACAACGAGAAGTACGACGCAGCAAACGACCACGTCATCTCGAATGCCTCTTGCACCACCAACTGCCTCGCACCTCTGGTTCAGGTATTTGACAAGGAATTTGGCATCATCACCGGTCTGATGACCACTGTTCACGCGTACACCGCTGACCAGAACCTTCAGGATGGTCCTCACTCTGACCTGCGCCGCGCACGCGCTGCAGCGATCAACATCGTTCCTTCCTCCACCGGTGCTGCAAAGACCATCGGTAAGGTTCTGCCTGAGCTCAACGGCAAGCTCGACGGTTTCGCACTGCGCGTTCCCGTACCAACCGGTTCGATCACTGACCTCACCATCCAGGTGGAGAAGCCAGTTACCGAAGAGCAGGTCAAGGCTGCATTCAAGGCTGCTGCAGAGGGACACCTCAAGGGCATCCTCAAGTACACCGAAGACGAGATCGTTTCGAGCGACATCGTGACCGACCCACACTCGTCGATCTTCGATGCTGGTCTGCTGCGTGTTCTGGGCAACCAGGTCAAGATCTCCAGCTGGTACGACAACGAGTGGGGTTACTCCAACCGTCTCGTCGACCTGACTGAGTACGTCGGCGAACAGCTCTAAAGAAAGTAATTCAATATGGCACTTCGCACCCTTTCCTCACTCGGTTCGCTTGCTGGCAAGCGCGTTTTGGTCCGCTGTGACCTCAACGTCCCGCTCAAGGATGGTGTGATTACTGACGACGGACGTATTCGTGCGTCGCTGCCAACATTGAACGCTTTGCTCGATCAGGGCGCCCGTGTCGTGGTGATGAGCCACCTCGGGCGTCCTGACGGAGCGCCCGAGGCTAAGTACAGCCTCAAACCTGCCGCCATTCGCCTCGGCGAATTGCTCGGCAAGCCCGTTGCCTTCGCCACCGACACCGTCGGTGACTCTGCAACGAACACCGTCTCTGCTCTGGCTGATGGCCAGATTGCTGTCCTGGAGAACCTGCGTTTCAACCCAGGTGAGACATCCAAGGACGAAGCTGAGCGTGGCGCATTCGCTGCTCAGCTTGCCGAGCTCGGTGACGTGCTCGTCTCTGACGGCTTCGGTGTTGTTCACCGTAAGCAGGCTTCGGTCTATGACCTGGCCAAGCTGGTTCCCAGCGCAGCAGGTCTGCTCATCGAGACTGAACTCGATGTTTTGGACCGCCTCACTGAAAATCCTGAGCGCCCCTACACGGTCGTTCTTGGCGGTTCCAAGGTTTCCGACAAGCTCGGTGTCATTTCTCACTTGCTTCCTCGTGTGGACACGATCCTGGTTGGCGGTGGCATGGTCTTCACCTTCCTCGCAGCTCAGGGCTACAAGGTCGGTGCCAGCCTGCTCGAGGTTGATCAGCTCGACACTGTCCGCGGGTACATCGCAGATGCCGAAGCGCGCGGCGTGAAGATTATTCTTCCCACCGACATCGTGATGGCCAGCAAGTTTGGTGCTGATGCAGAGCACGTTGTTGCTCCAGCAGATGCGCTCGAAGACACCGCATTCGGTGCAACCGGTATGGGTCTCGACATTGGACCCGAGACCGGTAAGGCATTCGCCGAGCAGATCAAGGCCTCCAAGACCGTGTTCTGGAACGGCCCTGCAGGTGTATTTGAAATTCCCGCCTTCGCTGAAGGCACTCGCGCCATCGCTCAGGCACTGACTGAGGTCGACGGCCTCAGCGTTGTCGGCGGCGGTGACTCAGCTGCTGCTGTGCGCATTCTTGGTTTCGCAGATGACCAGTTCGGTCACATTTCAACCGGTGGTGGAGCTAGCCTCGAATTCCTCGAGGGTAAGCGTCTACCTGGCCTGGAGGTCCTCGGATGGTAAACACTCGTACCCCGCTCATCGCGGGTAACTGGAAGATGAACCTGGATCACCTCCAGGCGATTGCTTTCGTTCAGAAGCTGGCATGGACCCTCAAGGACGCCGGACACAAGTACACCGACGTTGAAGTTTCGGTCTTCCCACCCTTCACCGACATTCGTTCAGTGCAAAACCTGGTTGAAGCAGACAAGCTCGAGCTCGCCTATGGTGCGCAGGACGTGTCTATGCACGACTCCGGTGCCTACACCGGTGAGATTCCTGGTGGCTTCCTCAAGGCCCTGGGTTGCTCGTACGTGATCATTGGTCACTCCGAGCGTCGTCAGTACCACGGCGAGAACGACGAGATCGTGGGCAACAAGGTCAAGGCAGCTCTCAAGCACGGTGTTGTTCCTGTTCTCTGTGTTGGTGAAACCGAAGCGGAACTCGAAGAGTTCGGTCCCTCCGCTGTTCCTGTTGCGCAGCTCAAGAAGGCACTCGAGGGCGTCTCTCAGGACGCAGAGATCGTTATTGCCTACGAGCCTGTCTGGGCTATTGGTACCGGCAAGGTTGCTACCGAAGAGCAGGCAGAAGCAGTGTGTGCTGCTATTCGCGTGGCACTCGGCGAAGTTCTCGGCGACGCTGCTGCACAGCGCACGCGCATTCTCTACGGTGGTTCGGTCAAGGCCAACAACATCGCTGGTTTCATGCGTCAGCCCAACATCGACGGTGCTCTCGTCGGTGGTGCCAGCCTCGACGTTGCAGAGTTCTCGAGCATCGCTCGTTTCCAGAAGCACGTTATCTAGTCGGGTAGACTGTAGCTATGGAAATTCTTCAGATTGTTCTGCAGGTGCTGCTCGGCATCACGAGCCTGCTCCTCACCCTGCTGATCCTCCTTCACAAGGGTCGCGGTGGTGGCGTCTCCGACATGTTCGGTGGCGGCATGAGCTCTACTCTGGGTTCCTCTGGTGTGGCTGAGCGTAACCTCAACCGCATCACCATCATTTTGGGTCTGGTCTGGATTGTCTGCATCATCCTGCTTGGCCTCATCACTAAGTTCCAAGGAGCATAACTATGGCATCCGGCGGAAGTGCAATCCGTGGCTCGCGCGTTGGCGCGGGACCCATGGGTGAACAAGATCACGGTATTCACGCAGAACGTATTGCCATCTCATACTGGGATGCTCTCGGTAACGAGACAGTACGTTACTTCGCAGCAAACCTGCCTGAGGAAGAAATTCCTGAGATCATCGACTGCCCACAGTCTGGTCTTCCTGCAGGTCGCGATAAGGCAAACCCACCTGAGCTAGCCAAGCTTGAGCCATACAAGACTCACCTTGCTTACGTGAAGGAACGTCGCACCGAAGAAGAGGCTGAGCAGATTCTCGAAGACGCTCTCCACCAGCTCCGCGTTCGCCGCGGAACAGTGAAGCCCACCAAGTAACTTTCATATAGCCCCTGAGAAATCAGGGGCTATATTTTTCTTTTCCTTGAACCCAGGAATGCAAATGTCTGATCTTGAACTCCCTATTGCAGGTTTACTGTTCGATAACGATGGTGTTCTGGTTGATAGTCATGGTGCAGCTGTTGATGCATGGAGCCGTTGGTCTGCGACATTTGCTCCCGATTTCGACTGGAGTGATCGTTCCAACGCCGGTATTCGCGCCGAAGATATGGTGCGCAGACACGTGTCTGAAGATCGCTATGACGAAGCGGTCGAATACATTCACCAGCTGGAACAAGACTCAGCACACATGACCCACGCGCTTCCTGGCGCCGTTGAGCTCCTTACCTCGTTGACGCCCGGGATGTGGACGGTCTGCACCTCAGCCAACCCTCGATTGGGTGCAGCACGTCTGCGTGCTGCGGGGCTTCCTGTTCCTGCCGAGTTGGTGTCTTCAGAGGATGTGGAGCGTGGCAAGCCACACCCTGATCCTTATCTGCGCGGAGCGCAGAACTTAGGACTTGAACCAGGGGAGTGCATCGTCTTTGAGGATGCTGCTGCAGGTATTCAGGCAGGGCTCTCTGCTGGTGCATCCCGGGTGATTGGCGTTACCCAGGTTGCCTTGGATACTGACGTGGAGATTGTCGTGAAAAGCCTGGCGGGCCTGAGCTATCGCGACGGTGCACTCCACATTCCTGCTTCCAGCAGGCTGCGCTAACTAGTTGTACTGCCCAGGCAGGTTGGTTGAGTAAATGTGACGACTCGCTGTAGTCGTTAAACGTGAGTGAGTACCTCC
>NZ_JAVWTF010000023.1:0-29198 GCF_036667855.1 Aurantimicrobium sp.
CTCTGGCTGGAACCCTGACCTTGACCGGCGGTTGTGGCGGCATGGGTGGCGCTCAGCCCCTGGCCGTCACCATGAACGACGGAGTCGTCCTTATCGTGGATGTCGACGCCACGCGTCTGCAGCGCCGCGTTGAGCACGGCTACCTCGACGAGATGACCCATGACCTCGATGACGCCATTGCTCGCGTACTGGCAGCGAAGGAATCCAAGACCCCGCTTTCTGTAGGCATCGTGGGTAATGCAGCTGATGTCTTCACTGAGCTCTTGGAGCGCAAAGTTCCTATCGACATCGTCACCGACCAGACCAGTGCTCACGACCCGCTCTCCTACCTGCCTGAAGGTGTCTCGGTTGAGGAATGGCACACCAAGGCAGAAGCAGACGCAGTCTGGTTCACCGAGCACTCCCGTGCTGCCATGGCCAAGCAAGTCAAGGCCATGGTTGAGTTTCAGGATGCTGGCGCCATCGTCTTTGACTACGGCAACTCTATTCGTGCAGAAGCCAAGCTCGGCGGCTATGACCGCGCCTTCGAATTTCCCGGATTCGTTCCTGCCTACATCCGTCCATTGTTCTGTGAAGGAAATGGCCCCTTCCGCTGGGCTGCGCTCTCTGGTGACCCCGAAGACATTGCCAAGACCGATAAGGCAATCCTCGAGCTCTTCCCCGAGAACGAACACCTCAAGCGCTGGATCACCAAGGCGGGCGAGAAGGTTCACTTCGAGGGTCTACCTGCTCGAATCTGCTGGTTGGGCTATAAGGAGCGCCACCTTGCCGGTCTGAAGTTCAACGAGATGGTCGCCTCCGGTGAACTCTCAGCCCCCATCGTGATTGGTCGTGACCACCTGGACTCTGGTTCGGTAGCTTCCCCCTACCGCGAGACCGAAGCAATGAAGGATGGCTCGGACGCTATCGCCGACTGGCCACTGCTCAACGCTCTGCTCAACACAGCATCGGGTGCAACCTGGGTTTCCCTCCACCACGGTGGTGGTGTTGGCATCGGCCGCTCTATCCACTCTGGTCAGGTCACCGTGGCCGATGGCACTCCTCTGGCAGCACAAAAGCTCGAGCGTGTTCTCACCAATGACCCCGGCACCGGCGTCATGCGTCACGTGGATGCTGGTTACGAGCGTGCTGAGGAAGTTGCTCGCGAGCGCGGTCTGCGTGTTCCTATACAGGAAGGCTAAGCCTTAGGCTCACAATCATGACCCGCACACTCTTCACCAATATCGGTTTACTTGTCACGAATAACCCGAG
Organism: Aurantimicrobium sp.; assembly: GCF_036667855.1. Taxonomy (NCBI): domain Bacteria; kingdom Bacillati; phylum Actinomycetota; class Actinomycetes; order Micrococcales; family Microbacteriaceae; genus Aurantimicrobium; species Aurantimicrobium sp. Next base: position 1,252 of record NZ_JAVWTF010000023.1, read on the forward strand.
CGAAGCTGTGCGCGCCGGCGGCACTCAGACTCCCACGGGAGAGATCGAGAACGCCGCCATGATCGTGGACAACGGGTTGGTTGCCTGGGTAGGACGAGCGGTAGATGCCGAAACCGGTGGCGGTTTCGATATCGACGCGGTGGTCAATCTGCACGGAAACACCCTAATTCCAGGGTTTGTTGACTCCCATTCCCACATCGTCTTCGCTGGCGATCGTGCTGGAGAGTTTGCTGCCCGCATGGAAGGCAAACCGTATGCAGCTGGTGGAATACGTTCCACCGTCGCTGCCACTCGTGAAGCCAGCGATGACGAACTTCGCGAGCGCCTGCACGCCCTCCTCAACGAGATGCACGCTCAGGGAACCACCACGGTGGAAATCAAGAGCGGCTATGGCCTCGACGTGGCGACAGAAGAACGCCTGGTTCGTCTAGCCCGCGAAGTCACCGAAGAGGTGACCTTCCTTGGAGCTCACGTCGTTCCTGCAGAGTTCACAGACAACCGCGAAGACTACGTTCAGCTGGTTATCGGGCAGATGCTCGAGAAGTGTGCACCTCACGCCAAGTGGATTGATGTCTTCTGTGAAGAAGGTGCCTTCACGGTCGAGGAATCTCGTCGTATCTTGAATGCCGGCAAGGAAGCAGGTCTTCTCCCTCGCGTTCATGCTTCACAACTTGGCCCAGGCGAAGGCATCGCTTTGGCTATTGAGGTGGGCGCAGCATCTGTTGATCACTGCACATATCTTTCAGATGCAGATGTGGACGCTCTTGCAGCGTCCCAGACGGTGGCAACACTCTTGCCTGGTGTGGAGTTCTCCACCAAGCAGCCCTATCCTTCTGGGCGTCGCCTGATCGACGCTGGGGTGAGCGTTGCACTCTCTACTGACTGCAACCCTGGCTCGAGCTTCACCTCGTCGATGCCGTTCTGTATTGCCGTTGCCGTGCGTGACATGGGTATGACCCCTGCAGAAGCCCTGTGGGCATCCACTGCAGGTGGTGCCCAGGCACTACAGCGCACTGATGTGGGAAAGATTTCCGTCGGCATGCGGGCTGATCTCGCTGAGATCACAGCACCCAGCTATGTTCACCTGGCCTATCGCCCAGGAGTTCCCCTGATTGGTCGAGTCTGGAAAGACGGCGAACTTATCGCTGGCTAAGGCCAGCGACAGCTTCTAGAACACACAGCGCCGCTAAGCGAATGGTTCGACCGTCGGGCGCATCCATCGTGGCATCAATCTCAGCCAGGTCGATGGAGTGAACCTGTGAGTGCTTACCAGCAGCACGCGCAGCCTGGCGAAGCTCGAAGGCACTGATACCTCCAGGGACACTGGCAGGACAAGCTGGTGCCACAGCGCGGTCACACACGTCCACGTCGAGATCCACGTGAATGGGTCCACCAGCAGAGCCGGCAATCGAGAGTGCTTCAGCCATGACCTCGGCCATGGAGCGACGTTCCAGGTCATCACGGTGAATCACAGTGATGCCGAACTCTTGAGCACGACGGGCATAGCTCGCTGAGTTAGCAAAGTCTTGAATGCCAATCTGGACAATGCGTTCGGGGTTCATGCCCGCTTCGATCAGTCTGCGCACGGGGGAACCATTACTCACACCATCTCGCAGGTCATAGTGCGCATCGAGGGTAATCAGACCTGCGGTTTCCAGGTCACTACCCCACACCCCAAGTGCTGCAGCCACAGTGATGGAGTTATCGCCACCCAAAGCAATCACTAATTCAGAAGCTTTAGCAGCGTCGGCCATCAACGCGATGGTGCGAGCCTCACCAGCGGGTGAGTCAGGGTCAGTCACGTTACCAAAGTCAGCAACCGTGAGTTCTTCCAGGTCGATGATGGCAGGGTCGTTACGCAGGTTCTTATCGAGCACGCCGCGGTCCTGCATCAGTGCGGGAGAGTAGCGATAGAGCGCGGCACGAATGGCATCAGGGGTTTCGTGAGCATTCGTTGCACTCAGCGATGTCTGCGACGCAGGAATACCCACCAGTGCGACATCAATGCGCTTTCCTGGTGCAATGTCTTCTGACGTAGGCCATCCCCCGGCACGTGGCCAGAGTGCATCATTCGAGAGGCCCGCTGGTTTGTTAGACATCGGCTGCCTTTGCCGCTTTCTGGCCCTGTACTCCAGCAAAAATCACACCTGCGAGCAATGCACCTGTAGCGACCTGAACGAGATAAGCCTGAAATTCACTGGGCAAGAACAACGAAATAATCAACAACGTTGCATTCGCCAGGGCTGTGTCTCGCATAAGTGGGTAAGCGGCTACGTGTGCTGCAAGCCATGTCTTGTCATTCTTGCGCGTTGCCTTGGTGCGAATACCGGCCCACGCATTTGGCCCCACCTTGCCTGAAGCTGCTCGAGCTACAACGTTATACAAAATGATGTCTGCCACGATCGACAACGCAATGATGAGGTAGTGGGTGCCTGAATCCATGCATCTAGGCTACTGGTCTGGCGCCCGTTTTTGCCGTGGTAAACTGGTACTACCGACGCGGGGTGGAGCAGCTCGGTAGCTCGCTGGGCTCATAACCCAGAGGTCGTAGGTTCAAATCCTGCCCCCGCAACGAAAAACAGCCCCTGATCTGGGATTCCTCAGATCAGGGGCTGTTGGCTTTTTAGCGAAAGTCGCAAAGTACCGCCAAAAGTACCGCCACGTATCTTGCGAGGTAGGCTGCGGTAGTCTCAGCGAAGATCGGCGCTACAGCCGTAACGGCGCGAGCTGAGATCTCGGCGCCGGGCCCGGCGCGGGTCTGTGACATGTGCCCCGCCCCCGCTTCGCGGGTGCGGGGCACCGTCATGTCGCCGGTGCCGCGCCGGGTCGGGCAGCACTGCGGAAATGTATCGTCATTTTTCGAGCTGCAAAATGACGATACAAAATGACGATACAAACGAGAACCACCGAGATCCGCATGATTCCGCGGCAAAACGGTCACTGGGCCGCACCGGCTTGTATCGTCATTTTCGAGGGTTGAAAAATGACGATACAACTTCGGTGCATGATCTTGACAGTCGCACATGCCCGCGCGCACGCGCGTTTCCCCTGATAAACGCACACTTTTGGCGATCCCTCGTGATGCTGTTTCGCCTCTTCGGTCTCGATTTGTATCGTCATTTTTCAGAAATCACGATATTTGACCTCTGCGGAATAAAGTCATTTCGACTGGGTACACGCAGCAACTGGGTACACGGGCCCCAAATCTGCTGATACATCAACAAATACGTTGTACCTGCTCCGAACCCACACTGGGTACACGAGTGGTTACAGGCCGTTACGGGCGACAAGCGACAAATTCAGGACAGTAATGTGTCTTGCTCTCATGGCGGGTCACCCCCAGCGCTTCTCCCCAAGTGCGCGACCCGCCGACCCGAGTTGTCAAGCAACGTTCGGGCATGGGGCGACCACCCCGCAGTGCCCCCCCATTATCCTGCCGGGCGGTCGCCCCATATCTCCGTGAGGAGATAAAGGTCATAGGATGAGAAATGACTATGAGGGGGTTTCGTGGGGGGGTACAGATCAGGCCGTGCTGACACAGCAGGGTGATGCCTCGGCTCTTTCAGCGATGATTACTGCTCATCTGCCGTATTGGATGAGTGCGGCCCGTCAAATTATCGAAACAGACGGCCGTAGCCGCACCGTAGGTGGCCCGAAAGAAGAACCCGCAGAGCTCGTTCAAGAAGCCCTGCTGAAGCTGCTCGAACAATGGCAAAACGGTCAAGGCCCGACCTCGAACCCGCGCGCCTACGTAACGACGATCATGCGGAATACTTACGCGAATAAGTTCCGGTCACCGCGCGCACGAGAACGACCGCTTGAAGAATCAGCCGCCGAAGAAGTCTTCACCACCGCAGGCAATATTGAACAAGTAGATGTCGTTCGTGAAATGGAGGTCGTCTCTCGTGCGATGAGCAAGCTCAAACCAGAGCATCGGACCGTGCTTCAAGCCGTCACCGTCGAAGGTAGGAAGCCGGGAGATCTGACCGAGACGCTGGACAGGCCAGCTCCAGCGATCTCCAACCTCCTTTCCCGCGCGAAACAGGCACTGTACCGGCAAGTACTCATCGAGCATCTGAGTGACGGTGAGCAAGCATGTCAGGAAAACGCCGAACGGCTCCCCGCCCGCGTGCGTGAAGCCCCCAGCCTGCATGCGCAGGCAGATCCCGGAATGCAGCACATTGACGAGTGCGAGCCTTGCCAGCGCAACTGGCGACGCTTCGCCACCATATTGAGTGCATTCGGGCTGCTGCCGCTTCTGGTAGTCGCACAGCTTCACCACGAGGTAGCCCCCGCCGCAGCTATCACGGGCGACGACGCACCAGAACCACATCCGGCAACTAAACCTTTGACACAGACACAGGCCGCCGGTGACACCCAGGCACCCCGCCAAAACGGCGGGGTGCCCTCGCTGCCTGGCATGAGCATTCCCGCACCAGCAGCTGCCGCCGCGCTTGCTGCTGGGCCTGGTAGGGCCGGCCCTCTCGCGCGGGCGCTCTCGTCAAGAATCGTGCTCATGGCAGGTGTCGCCTGCCTTCTCGTGTCGGCCGTCGCGGGTCTCGCCTACACCGTGTTCGGCACCACGCCGGGCAAAGAAATCACCTACACGGGCGCGTTCGACGACATGAACCCGTACGGGTTGAGCTTCGACGTCTCCCTCGACACAACCGACGCTGGTGTGCTGCACACCATTCGCGCGGACCTCGCCGCGCAGAAAGATACGTCGTTCATCATGCGCCAGCTCACGCTGGAACTCTCACCCGGCACCACCCTCCTATCTGCCCCAGACGGGTTGGAATGCGACACGAACGACAAAATCACCGTCTGCGCTCCGATCCAGCCCCAGGGCTTTGATGCATCGATCGTGTTCGAGGTGCAGAACACTGCACCCGGCGGCTCGTTCACTCTTCAAATCGATGCTGATTCGGACGGGACAGCAGCAAGCGGGAGAGCTTCAGGCAACTGGCGTCAGAGTAACGCTAGCTACTGATAGCAGACCTCGCGACAGATTACCGGCCCTTGCGTGTCTTGACTAACAACAGTAGTATAGATCCTGATCTGTGCACTGTTAACAAGTAAGGGAAGAGAATGAAGCATCGTTTACGGAGATCTATCTCCGCAGCCGCCGTGACGGCGGCGCTTGTGTTGGGCAGCGCCGTTGCCGCCCATGCCAACCCCACGCCGAACAACGGACCGGAGGCGGGTGGAACTACCGTGACCGTGCCAGAACCAGCCGTGACGTTCACCAGCATCAGTGTTGGCTACAGCCACTCGTTGGCGCTTGGTTCTAATGGCAAAACTTACGCCTGGGGAGCCAACTTCAGCGGTCAGCTCGGTAACGGTACGAACACTGACAGCGACGTGCCGGTGTTGGTGCAGGCTCCTGCGGGGGTGACGTTCACCAGCATCAGTGTTGGCAGCAGCCACTCGTTGGCGCTTGGTTCTGATGGCAACACTTACGCCTGGGGAGACAACGGGTACGGTCAGCTCGGTGACGGTACGAACACTAGCAGAAACGTGCCGGTGTTGGTGCTCCTGGACGTCATTGTCACTGGGGTGACCTTCGACGGGCTCCCGGGCACGAGCATCATCGATAACGGTGACGGCACCTGGTCCGTCGATACCCCAGCACATGTGGCGGGCCCGGTCGATGTGGTCGTGTCTTGGACGCTCAACGGTGTAGCACAGACCCCGGTCACCTATGCGGGTGGATTCACCTATAATCCGACCCCGGTCACGCAGACTCCAGTGGTGAACGACCCGAAGGGCCCCGAGAAGAGTGTGGACTCCTCGCTCGCAGTCACCGGGAGTGAAACTCAGTCGGCGCTGCTCATCGGAGCACTCGTCGCACTGCTGCTCGGTGCGGGGATCATCACCGCAAACCGTATCGCGAAACGACGCGCCCACCAGTAGTTGGCCCTGTGCTTGCTTCCCCTGCCGGGTCATACCGTTAGGGGAAGCAAGAACCACCCCCACAGTCAGCCGATACTCCTGATCGGGTGGGGCAGGCCGCGAAAGCAATGAGCAACCCACACAGGTGCGTAAGAGCCCGCCCCACCCCATGAGGATCGCGAAGCAAGCGACACGCGAGAACGGTCGAATGACTGGTGGAGCGTCAGGTTGCGCCGAAGACATACCCATCGTCTCTCGGCCCAGTCTGACGCTCCTCACGCATCTCACGCACCAGCCGCTCACGCTCGCTCTCGACCACGAACGGCACCCGCTTTTGCCGGGAGACCGCAGGCGGCTGCGTGGCAGCCTCAGGCGCCCTCTCGGCACTCTCGGCCACTTTCGGCCCTACAAGCGCGTCAGGTGCTGTCTCGTGCGCCTCAGGGGCATGCTCGTGCTCTGCGGGCTCGGTTGCCTGCTGCTGGGCCTGCTGCTCTTCCTGGTCACGGCGACGGCGAAGCCCTGCAAGCCCGCTGCTGAACGACGGTGCCGCCTGCTGCGGCGCGGGCGCCGGTACGGGCAGAAGCTGCGGCTCGAACTCGGACACCAGGGCGTCGTGGGTGAACTCAGAGCTGAGCGCTGACGCCTTGCGGCGCCGCATCCGACGCTTGGACGTAGTCTCGTCACGCATCCGGTAGGTGATACCGGTTACCGTGTCGCCCTCGGCGTGACCGGAACGGTCGCCGCTCTTGACGACGTGATCGTGCTCGACGACCTCGACACCGCGAGCGTTCGCCTCAGCAACGAACACCGTCATGCTCGGCTGCGCATGAGCCAGCGCGGCAGCACGAGCCTCGGCCACCGCATCACCGAGCTGCTGGTCGAACTCGGGCAGCTCGGCGCGGCGGGTCGCCCAGGCTTCGAGAGGCTGGCGCTGCTGCGGCTCGACCACGCGCATACCCATCTCACGAGCAAGCTCATCGTTGGCACGCTTGACCTGCCAGTGCACCCGGAAGTCACGCAGGGCAAGCCCTGTGGCTTCGTCGTGGTTGAGCACGGTCACGTGGGCGTGCAGCACGCCGCCGTCGTCGTGCACCACGACCATGCACGGGCTGTTCGGGTGCATCCTCTTCGCGAGCATGAACCCGTAGTCACCCATGCACTGTTGGTCGCGAGGATCGTCCTTGTTCAGCTCGTCGGCCCCGGCAGAGACGATGTAGCTCTGAGCCTTCACTTTGCGACCATGCTGCTCTGCGAGCCGGTTGCCCAGCGCGATGAACTCCTCGATGCTCGGAGCATCGCAGTAGAAGCCGGGCGCGATCCTGTCGGTGCCCTGGCGCAGGTGCTGGTGCTTCTTATCGCCGGTGCCGTAGCTGAGGTAGTCGGCCCGTGCCCCGAGGTCATAGACGGGCGAGACCTTCGGCGCGATCATGACGCCACTCCCTTCGAGCTGCCGCCGAGCAGGGCGACCACCTGCTCGCACAGCGCGGCCACCTCCTCAACTGTGGGGCCGACCTGGCGCAGGTCGATGACCCCGTGGTGCGCGAGGCGGGTCTGCTGGTTCAGATTGACCCCTACCCGCTTCACCTCGGTGCGCAGCGCGCCCAGCACTGCGACGGCATCTGCCGTGAGCTGCGGCGGCGTGGCCCCCGCAGCCTGGCCGCGCCGCTCGGGAGGCAGACCCTGCTGCTCCCTCGCCGCATCGACAGCAGCGCCACGGACGAACGCCGAGGGCGTCAGTCCGTAGCTCGCCGCCGACCGCTCGACCAGTGCGTGCTCAGCTTCGCTGAACCGCACGTCTCGCTTGCGCGGCCTGTTCGCAGGCGCTGCCTGTGCTGTAGCATCACTCATTGCTCTCTCTCTCCTTCCAGTCGTGAGCACTTCGTCTCGGAGGCACCCGCGAACGCAAGCAGGCACGGTTTGAAAAGTACCGCCGAAAGTACCGCCACGAAACAGTAGAAGTCGGTCTGAGAAGGTAGGCTTACATATGAATAGGTAGACTAATCTTCCGCGTAAATACGCCAAGTATCGGCTATTTCTCGGAACGTTTCTGAATTGATCGCCTGTAACCCAGAGGTCGCAGGTTCAAATCCTGTCCCCGCAACCATGTGATGTCGCAAGACATCGGAATCCCCTGAACCCACGGGTTCAGGGGATTCTTTCATTTCTGGGGTTGGTAATCCCGGCTTGTGTCGAGGATGAGTTCTCGCAGTAGTTCTCCTGTTTGTTGGTCAACGACCCTGATTTCTAGTCCGTCGATGAGCATGATGACGCGAGTGTTTTTGTAGTGTCGTCCGATTCCGATGTGATGCATTTTGCCTGCGTAACGGAACGAGATGGATCCAGTTGTGTCGACTTTGTCGTAGCGGACTCTGGATTCTGTGTTCAGTAGTGAGGGGTCTGGTTTGGCTTTAGTGAGGGAGTTGTCGGCCAGCTCGGGATGACGCTGTATCGGTGTGCTGCTTCGGCTTGTGAGATTTTCTCGACGTTGATCGCGGTGATGATGAGCCGGGCTTTGTTCATGCTCTAGTTGAGCAGTGAAGTATTCCTATGTCTTGCGACAGGGTATTCCTATGTGTTGCAACCACACACTGTCCCCGCAACAAAAAGAGAAAGCCCTTCCATTTTGGAAGGGCTTTCTTGTTATTTACAGGCGACTCTTTACATCTGATTGGTCACACACTTGACCTGAAAAGAGATTCGCCCAGTAAATCAGTAGAACTTGAGCCTGTTATTCCACAATTTTTTCAACAAGAAAACAAAGCTATGAGTGAGCAGTTAACGAGATTTCACCGCTTTGAACTGAAAACAGAACTTCGTATTCTGCAAAAAGACCAATTCCTGTGTTCACCATTTGCGTGTTAGGGAATACCGTAACCAGGTTTTTACCCAATTCTTCTCCAGTGATAAGAGAAACAAATGCCTGCCCCCCGGAATCTATAGTTCCAGTGATGGTTGTACCTGAAACAAGCTCTTGGACTTCTCTGTCAGGAGTACCTGGAAAACCTTCTGGGAATGACATAGCTGAAGCACCTGTGTCGAATACCGTAGGCACACACGTTGATTGAGCATCTTGTATTTGCCAACAAATTTGAACGTTCTGGTTATCCCAGGCCGGAACACCATTTGGAAGGCTTGCAGGAGAGGCGCTTGGCATCTGAGCTACATTTCCCGGCATCTGCTGAGGAGAACTGTAAAGCTGAACAGCACCTTCGCGACCATCCCAATGCACAGAAACTGCTGCGGGGGTTGGTCCATCTAGTTGCAAAAGTGGACTGAATAAGCTTCCGTTGCTCCAAAAACCGGCACCGAATATGCCATCTGCACCTATTGTTTTCGCGAAGGATTCCATTCCAGTTGCTGCGTCACAATCAGGGGTTTCCTCAACACAGGAGACTGATTGAATAATTCCGATATCGATGGGGGCACCAGTTGTTTTTCCAGCAACAGTTATTGAAGCTGGAACAATTACACCGGAAACTTGAACGCCATCTGCAAATGAATCTTGGAAGGAAGTTCCGGTTGCGCTTGCAAGTTCTTCCGGTGCTGAAGTGGAAAAAATTGATAAGCCCACAGATCCAGTGTCAAAAAGAAAAGTAAGGCTTGTGCCTAATATTTCAGCCTGAATAACGGCTCTTTTTGAACCCTTTGCTTTGGAGACATCGAGAGGGATGCTTGTCACACCTGATGTGACGGTTTGTTCGGGAGGGGCCGTAGAGCATCCTGTTAGAACAAGGAAGCTCATACACAAGCTTGCTAAAGCAATCTTTGCAATTCCTCCCACGATCATTTATCCCTGAGTAGAGCTGTTTGGTTGCAGGAACCCAAAGCAAAGTGGCTGGTTTTGCTGAAAGGTCCAAGCATTTGCGTTGTTCGATGTGTATGGGGTTGTGAGTACCGCGGGAGACGCAATCGTGAGCGATCCAGAACTGTCCACAGAGCAATCCAAGCCGTTGAAAAGACCTGTTTGAACATTTTGTGAAGTGTCTGTACCACCAGTGTTGCTGTAGTTGAGTTCTAGGTTTTGGTATCCCTCATTGAGAGTATCGACGTGGAGCCAAAAGTCGTACCACTGTGTACCACCCGCTCCAATGGCAACGTTATTGTCACCACCTTCATTGTTGGTCCCCCCCTGTCCCCCGCCGGCCACAATGTAACCCACAATCGTACCGTTGGAGCCAGCGGGAACATTTATGTACTGTGTGCCTGCATATTCACTAGATAATTCACAACCATCATTTCCTGAACCGTCATCACTCGAAACTGGGAAGAAGTTGAGATTTCTTGCAAGGGTTGGGTTTACTGTGATGCTGAAATTCATGTCCTGGGAATATGTGTTGACGACAACTACGGGATTAACGCTTGTAGAACCCCAATCACAATCGTTTGTGTCGTCGTCGAAATTTGGTACAGATAAGACAATGCTTGCTCCGGTGGTTAACCAGTTAACAGTCGTTTGACCAGCTGAAAGGTCCTCGTCTACAGATGCCTTGCTTACGCATCCACTGAGTACAAGTACTGATGCAAGTGCTGTTGAAGTGACTAGAGCAAACTTTTTAGACAAAGACATCGATTTTTTTCGTTTCTGGGATAAGACTTTCTGATAATTCAGAATCAGAACAAAAGTCTAATATGACTGTATTGGAAATATCTCACTTTTGGAAAGCCCAAACTCACAACAACTAGTTGTGTAAGCGCAAATTGGAAGTACTCTATCCGCATATTTTCGAGAACATAGAGAATTTAGGAGGGACTTCTTATTTGTTCAGGCGAGTATCGTGGAAACGTGACCAGACGCCACTACACCCTCAATGAAGACCTACAACTAGCACTTCAGCTCGCTGATGCAGCAGATGAAATTTCTCGCACCAGATTCCTGGCTATGGATCTTGAGGTGAGCACCAAACCGGACAAGACACCTGTCACCGATGCAGATCGTGCTGTTGAGCAGGCAATCATTGACATCCTCAGCCGCGAGCGCGGAGAAGACTTCATGCTGGGTGAAGAATTTGGGGAACAAGCAGGTACTGTTTCAGAGCACCCAACCGGTACCGCGGACCACCCTCACCGTCAATGGATTATTGACCCCATCGATGGCACGTCTAACTTCCTGCGCGGTGTTCCTGTGTGGGCAACACTCATCTCTCTCGCCATTGATGGTGTTCCCGTCATTGGTGTGGTCAGTGCTCCTGCACTAGGCAAGCGCTGGTGGGGTTCCAAGGGTAATGGTGCCTGGGTGGACGAGTCACGCGATCCCTTAGCCAACATTCCTCTGCCTGCAGAGCTTTCTGAATACCTCGAGCAGCCCATGGTTGCCGTGGCAGTACCTCGCAAGCTGGAAGTATCAGGCGTGAAAGAACTGGCAGACGCCAGCATCAGCTACAACTCCATCCAGCAGTGGGACCAGGCCGGCTACCTCGACGAACTGGTCAACCTCAGCCGCAAAGTCTGGCGCACGCGTGCCTATGGCGACATGTGGTCATACATGATGGTGGCCGAAGGCATCTTGGATGTTGCTGGCGAATTCGATCTCAAGCCCTATGACATGGCTGCACTCATGCCCATCGTCACCGAGGCTGGTGGAACCTTTACCTCCATCGACGGTCACGCAGATGTGTGGCACGGCAGCGCACTGGCCACTAACGGACAGCTTCACGCTGCCGTCTTGAATGAACTAGCTCGCTAGTTTTCCTTCAGCTTTCAGGCGCGCAATTCGAACGCGTGCAGCATCTTCTGAAGTCGAGGATGGGCCCAGCAGGATTCTGAGCATTTTGAGGATGACCCCGGTCATCCAGAATGCAGGCCACCACGGCTTCTTGAGGCCCAGGATCTGTCGGTATTCCTCAGGAATACTCGCAACTGCCCCGCCAAACATGATGCGATAGAACGGCATCATGCTCTTGCGCAGTGGTGGCTTTTTCAAAAACTCGATGGTTTCTTCCACACGCTCATCGTGCTTGAGTACGCCGTCGGCATTAAACTGGTGCAATGCCGCAATGAGCTCAGCTTCCGAGCGTGGTGGGTTGGCAACACCAACCAGCTCTCCGGCCTTAGACCATTCATGGACATATTGGTCAGCCCCGCCAGGAATAGCTTCTCCCCACGCTTGCTGACAGCCCAGGAAAGCGTCCGTGAAGACGACATGAACCCAGTAGAGCAACTCGGGATCATCGGCTCTGTAGGGGCGTTCCACGCCTTGAGCATCGATATATGTTCCCCGGACCCGGTCATGGAACTTGGCCACACGAGACGATTCATATTCAGCGAGTTTGGTGTCACCAAAGGTGACGGTAATCAGCCACTGAATAGTTCCTGCCAGGCGTCCTAGCGGGTCTTCTTTATAGCGAGACCAGTCGTGCACCCCTGCCATTGCGCCGGGATGCAATGTCTGCATCAGAAGTGCTCGAATGCCCGCAACCATGGTGGGCATCCCGCCATGGACCGCCCAGGATGCCGAACCGGGGCCAAAGAAACCAATGTCATCACCGGCTTCGATGTTTTTCACCCAATAGGGAGTGCCTGCCGTGTCTCCCGAGAAGGTTTCCAGCAGGTGTGAGCGAATGCTGTCGCTGAAGCGACTCATGCGTCGAGCTTGGAGTTGCTGTCTAGTTTGTGCCAGGTGCGGTTGTGATAAACCAGCGGGTGGGCGGCACTGGCATCCAGTTCACTACTTCCCTCTGCCGGAGTCTTGGCTTCCAGGGCCTCAATCAAAAACACGGTCGAGTTTCCAGCCTTGAGCTTGTTCACGGTGCGACCACGAATCCAGGCGTGGGCCTCGGAATAGACCGTCTCACCGGTGGGCAGCTTCTCCCAGGCAATGTCATCAGGGAAGCGGTTGGCGCCACTTGTTGCTGCAAGCTTGGCCAAGTGAAGCTGATCTGCCCCGAGCAGATGAATCACGACGGTGTCTGCCTCAGCGATCGTGGGAGTGGCAGAAGACTGTGCCGAAGCAGAGAACACCAGCAGAGGTGGCTCTGCACTGACGGAGAACACACTGGTCACCGTCATCGCCACGGGTCCCTTGCCCGCATCTGCCGTCACAATGGCGACACCAGCAGGGTGGTTGCGAAAAGCGAGCTTGAACTCATCAGCTGAGAGCACCTCAACATCGTGAGGTGGATCGATGATGCCATCGTGAATGATGGGCAAGTTCTCTGACGGCGCATTGTTTGTCATGGTTTCTCCATTGTTTCACCCTGCAAGCCGCGTTAGCCTCAGAAGTATGAGCTTGAATGACATTGAACTGACCACTCTGGATGGAAAACCCACTACCTTCGGCGCTTATTCCGACAAAGTAGTTCTTGTTGTGAACGTGGCAAGTAGGTGTGGACTTTCTCCGCAATACCAGCAGCTCGAAGAATTGCAGAAGAAGTATGGACCACGCGGCTTCACCGTCGTGGGCATTCCTTCAAACCAGTTCCTGCAGGAACTCAAGAACAGCGACGACATTGCGGAGTATTGCTCCACCACCTGGGGCGTCACCTTTCCCATGATGGAGAAGGCAAATGTCAATGGTCGTAAACGTCACCCGCTCTATGTCGAGCTGGTCAAGACCAAGGATGCTGGCGGCAAGGCCGGCCCAGTGATGTGGAACTTCGAGAAGTTCTTGGTTCTCCCCAACGGAGAAATCAAGCGCTTCCGCCCCACAACCAAGCCAGACGATCCTGCGATCATCGAAGCCATTGAGGCAGCACTTCCCAACTAGACCACACACAAGTAAACCCCCGGTTTCGATAACCGGGGGTTTACTTCGTTAAGGAAGAGAATTACATTGCTTCCGCTTCAGGATCCTTGACGCCTTCTTCGACGATGCCCTTGGCGAGGAGAGCTAAGCGACGCTCTTCAAGGCGACGCTCGAACTCAGCCTGACCAGCTGCGATGAATTCATCAGACAGTGGGTAGTTGGTTGCACGAGGGTTACCGTGGTACTTCTCAATGTATGCGTCGAGCTCGGGACCGGACTCCCATGAGGTGATGAGGCAGTAACGAGGCTCGTCACCCTGGTGCCATACGGCGTGCCAGAAGCGCTGGGTGTCCACGATGAGCTGTGCACCTGCGGGCAGAGGAATACGGATCTCAGTCGAAGGGTCCAGGCGGTCTTCGCGCAGGATCATCATCGAGTCTGGGTTGTCGGAGAGGTTAAAGAAACCACGAACAATCCAGCCAGTGCCATCTGGGTTCAGACGGTTGTTGTCGTCCTGGTGCATGTTGTACAGAGCGTCAGAGTACTTGTTGGGCTGCAGCTCGATAACGCGGCAGCGACCGATGTTAGAACCGGGCTCTTGTGCACGCTTGGTCAAGATGGGAGCAAGCTCTACGTTCTTCTTAACCCAGACGCCGTCCTTGTCGGTGCGAGGAGGGGTGTGGTTCCAGAAACCGTTGCACTCCATCTCGCCGAAGGCAGAAGCCAAAGGAGCGAAGCGGGTAACACCGGAAGACTTCCAGTCGACATACTCAATGTCGAGCCATTCCTTGGGGTCGGCAGCCTGGTCATAGCTGTCGAGGACGACATAACCAGTTTCTTCAAATGCCTTGAGGCGGTTGTAGCCCATGAGGTGGGTCCCTTTCAACAACGAGCGCACACGTTTTAATACGCTCAACTGATGGAAACGCTACCACTAGAGGTGTTCAGTAACCGGGATTCTGACGGGGTTCTTAGTCAATTCATAAGGACTTTCCATGGCCGTGTCCACTCCCACATACACAATCAAATGCGTACTCCCCCGAAGCCTGTGGAGAAGAAGTTATAAATGAGTGTGCACAACACAACTCGTGATGTCTCCCGCAGCACAACTGCCCAGAGTCATTCACTCCTCGACGACATTGTTGGAATTACAGCATCTTCACTGCTGGCTGCCGTGGGCATCTTTTTGATGGACAGCGGCCATGTGGTGACCGGCGGAATCGCCGGCCTCGCGCTTCTTATTAGCTACGCGACTCCCTTCTCTTTCAGCCTCGTCTGGATTGTGGCAAGTCTGCCGTTCTTGCCACTCGCGGTCTGGAAGAAGGGATGGAACTTCACCCTGCGCAGCCTCATCGCCATCGTGCTAGTTTCCCTCTTTGTTCAACTCACCACCGCCAATCTTGGCCACCTGAGCATTGATCCCCTCTTTGGTGCTGTGGCTGGCAACGTGGTTGCCAGCATTGGCGTGCTGGGATTATTCCGACACCGCTCTTCGTTGGGCGGCTTCAATGTGGTGGCCCTGATTGCACAGGAGCAATACGGCTGGCGTGCAGGCTATGTCCAGCTAGTGATTGACCTCGCCATCGTGGCGGGAGCGTTCTTTGTCGCTTCCCCTGTGATTGTTCTCTACTCCGCCGTGGGGGCTTTTGTCTTCAACTTCATCCTCGCTTTGAACCACCGCGAAGGCCGCTACAACGGCTAGAAACACAACATCCCACCCAGGCGGATGCCCGGGTGGGATGTCTACTCTCAAGCGCATGATGTGAACAACTCACGAAGTGGTGGAGATGGGGGGAATTGAACCCCCGTCCACTGCTGAAATTGTGAGTCTTCTACGGGTGTAGCTGATTAGAGGCGTTCTACTTGGCTCCGACCTTTGTTACCAGCATCTAAGTCGACAAGCCCAGTCTGAGTTAAAGTCCCGCAGTGCCCTCAGGCATAACACTGCAGCAAGTCCCCTTCATGACGCCAGAACACGGAGCGGGGACGCCTCCGGTCTGACGGACTTCAGGCTCGCTTAGGCAGCGAGGGCGAAGTCGGCGCGGTTAGATTTTGCACCTATTTTTTGCAGAGGTCGTTAACGAGATATCCCTGCATCCTCGACCCGCTTCTCTCCCGCTTGCAGGCAATGTCGAATCCGATCATCCCCATGAGAGTGCGTTGTCACATCATGCGCTGTTGAGTTGTGTGTGCGAGATTGCTCTCGCTCTGGCGCGTATTTCAGCGCAGTTGAAGTGTATAACGCTCAGCTGACAATAAACATTCCCAGCTCTGAGAAGTTATTCACCCATGTGTTTGCGGGCAGAGATTGCGCGATCTGCTTCGCGCTTATCCTGACGTTCACGTAAGGTCTGACGCTTGTCGTATTCCTTCTTACCCTTGGCAAGTGCGAGCTCAACTTTGGCTCGACCGTCCTTGAAATACAGGGACAACGGAACAAGGGTGTAACCACCCTCCTTGACCTTGTTGTGAAGTTTGAGGATCTCCTGCTTGTGCATCAGGAGTTTGCGCTTGCGCCGAGGTGCGTGGTTGTTCCACGTGCCCTGGGTGTATTCAGGGATGTGCACGGCGTCTAGCCATGCTTCGCCACCCTCGATGAAGGCGTACCCGTCTGTCAGTGATGCACGGCCCTGACGCAGAGACTTGACCTCTGTGCCCCACAACACCACACCACATTCATAGGTGTCGATGATGTTGTAGTCATGACGAGCTTTACGGTTGGTGGCAACAACCTTCTGACCTTGTTCTTTAGGCATTGCACACCTCCTTCAGCTTGTTGTGCGCAAACCCCTAGTTTACGCGCCTGAGGGAGTGACTAAATCTTGAGGTAACGCGTGATGGCGAAGTTAGCTGAGATAGCTGCCAGAAGAGATCCCACGACGACCAAGATTGGAACCACAATCAGTGCATCCGAGATGCCAACAAAAGATGTCAGCGGAATGTTGACTGCGAGGTAGCCCTGAACGAAGAAGTGCACGATTCCCACAATGGCTCCGCCGGCCAGTACTGAACCAACCAGCGCAGCAAACACACCTTCAAGAATGAAGGGGGTTTGAATAAAGCGGTTCGACGCACCCACCAAACGCATGATGCCCAGCTCGCGACGACGCGAGAAGGCAGAGAGTCGAATGGTGGTTGCAATCAACAGCACAGCTGCAATCAACATCAGACCGGCAACACCAATGGCGGTGTAACTCGCGGAGTTGAGGATAGAGAAAATCTGATCCAGATAACTGCGCTGATCAGTAACCGACTCAACTCCCTTTTGAGCAGAGAGTGCCTCTACCAAGACGGCAGACTGCGAAGGATCCTTGAGGTTGACCCAGAAAGTCTCATTCAGCTGATCAGCTGTGACGTATTCAGCAACAGGGTTTCCCTTGAACTGTTCTTGGAAGTTCTTGAAGGCAGCTTCGTGGTCTTCGAAGTAGAACTTGTCAATAAATGGAGCAAGTGTCGCACCCGAAAGTGCAGATTTCACTGCTTCAACTTCAGCGGCAGATGCAGCACCGTCGAGACAGTTTTCACCAGCGGAGACATCGGTGCAGAGGTAGACAGCAACCTGTGCCTTGTCATACCAATAGTTCTTCATCTGACCGATCTGCATCTGAAGAAGGATTGCAGTGCCGACAAAGGTCAGCGAGATGAAGGTCACCAAAATGACCGAAACAACCATAGAGAAGTTACGACGCAGACCGTTCGCAACCTCTGACCAAATCAGAGAGAACCTCATCGAACAGGCCCCACATTCTGGTCATCGTTACCGGTGTTCTTGGCACGTTGCTGGGCTTGAATACGCAGGCGTTCCGTCAGCGGCAAGGAGCTCAGGTCAACCTGTGGCTTTGTCAGTGGCTCTGGCTCGCCAGAAGCGGCGGGAGCATCCTGGAAAGCAGGCTTATCAAGGCGCTGAACAGGACGTGAGTCATTCATGCCAAAGAGTTCACTGAGGTCGCCCAGATCATCGATTTCACCGGTGTCATACGCACTGGGAATCTCAGGAACGGCATCCATAGTGATTTCATCCACCTGTTCAAACACAGGAGTGGGAACCACGATGTCGGTGGTTTCAATGATTTGAGGCTGCTCAGCGGCAGTCACGATGCCCTGAGGACGCGTAGTGGCGGCCATCGCCGCAGCTGCAGCTGCCGTGTGGTCACCGGTTGAGTTGATCGTCGCATCTGCGCCAACAATGGGCAAAGCTGCAGTGTTGCCATAGCCAGATTCACGTTCGTCACGAACAATCTGACCAGCTACAAGCTCAATAACGCGCTTTTGCATGCGGTCTACAAAGTCAGCTGCGTGGGTAGCCATCACAACGGTGGTTCCACCGGCGTTAATGCGCTCCAGCAACGCCATGATGCCGGCGCTGGTGGCAGGATCGAGGTTACCGGTTGGCTCATCTGCGAGGAGAAGAGCAGGCTTGTTCACAATGGCGCGAGCAATAGCAACACGCTGCTGCTCACCACCAGAAAGTTCGTGAGGGTAACGCTGCGCCTTACCGGCCAAACCCACCATCTTGAGTACGTCAGGAACAGCTTCCTGAATGAAACCACGAGACTTACCAATCACCTGCAAGGTGAAAGCAACGTTGTCGAAAACTGTCTTGTTAGGAAGAAGACGGAAGTCCTGGAACACAACACCAAGGTTGCGACGGAAGTAGGGGATCTTGCGGTTGGAGATGGAACCCAAGTCCTGGCCCAGGACGTGGATAGAACCAGCGTTTGGCTTATCTTCCTTGATCATCAAACGCAAGCAGGAAGACTTACCTGAACCGGACGCTCCCACCAGGAAGACGAATTCTCCGCGCAGAATCTCGAAGTCAACGCCGTTGAGGGCGGGACGCGAGGAACCAGCGTACTTTTTGGTGACCGTACTAAAGCGAATCATGACTCATTGAGCCTATGCGGGGAGTTTCCCAAAAAGCTGAAAGGCGCGGGCGTGCCGACGAACCGATAACCTTGAAACATGCGCAAGTTCTTATTCAACGCCAGCGTCCTCGGAGCGCTCTTCGGTGGCTTTTCTGCACTGCGCGCAACCGCGCGCGGTCCTCGCGATTGGCGTTTGATTCTGGTCTGGTTGGGCTGGGGAATTTCAGTCGCACTTGCAGTCGCTGATGTCGTTGCCGAAAGCAAAGAAGAAGAGCTCGAAAACGAGCAGTACGACTTCTAACGGAGCCGACACACATGATCTCCACCACACTCAAGGGCGCTGATCCGCACGAATACGATCACTCCCACCCCGACCTCGCAGGCGGATGGCTTCGTGCATCCGTCTTCGGTGCGATGGATGGTCTTGTGTCGAACATTGCCCTGATTGCAGGTATTGGTGCAGCAGGTGCAAACGCGCAGACAGTTGTGCTTACCGGCGCTGCTGGGCTTGTAGCTGGGGCGTTCTCTATGGCTCTAGGTGAATATGCCTCGGTCAAGACAGCTAATGAGCAGGTAGATTCCGAACTTGAGATTGAGCGTCAAGCTCACGCCCGTAACCCTGAAGGAGAAGAGAACGAACTCGTTCTCAACTTCATTGAGATGGGCATGGCAGAAAAAACTGCCCGGTTTGCCGCAGCAGAGGTTCACCAGAACAAAGAACAAGCAGCTCGCATCCACATTGCCCAAGAACTCGGTGTGGATCCAGATTCCAAGCCTTCGCCTTGGGTTGCGGCGTCGTCCTCGTTCGCCATGTTTGCAAGCGGTGCTTTTATTCCACTTATCCCGTACGCGCTTGGTTTCGAATCTCTCGCGCTGGGTCTCGGCGTGGGTGGCGTTGGACTCTTAGTAGCTGGTGGCCTTGCAGCACGCTTCACGCGCAAGTCATGGTGGAAGAGTGCCCTCCGCCAGCTGTTCTTCGGCGCTATCGCAGTGACCGCGACATACCTAGTTGGTTCCCTGTTAGGCGTTGGCGGAGCGTAATTTCGGTCGTAGAGTGAGACAACTTCACTTCACCCACTGGGAGAAACAATGTCTAGCTCCACCTCTGCAAAAACCTCAGTAGGACTGTGGATTCTGCTGGCCATTTCCTTTGCAGCTGCGTTCGTTCCTGCAGGAACTCCTGGCAGCATCACTCTGGTCATCGGGCTGATGCCGGTCACGTTCTCCATGTGGCATTTCATTCGCTGGGCTGGGGCCCGGACCGCGTGGCTCTCATTTCTTGCTGTTGTGGTGATTAGTTTCTCGGGTGAAGCTCTCGGTGTAGCTACGGGCCTCGTTTTTGGAAACTACTACTACCCCGATGGCCCGCTGGGACCGCTACTTTTGGGTGTACCTCCGCTGATTCAGCTGCAGTACTTCGCCATGGCTTATGCGTCGTTGATGGTTGCACGCTCCATCGGAGGAGTGTTGACAACTGCTGCGAGAGGTTGGTGGCTCGTTGCCGTATCCGCCATGGCGGCATTTGGTATGACACTGCTGGACCTGGCCAGTGATCCTTGGCATGCCACGGTGTTGCAGCAGTGGATCTGGCGTGATGGTGGACCTTACTTCGGCATTCCCCTGCATAACTTCTTTGGCTGGTTCTTCGAAACTCTCGCCTTCCTCCTTGTAGTTCAGGCACTGCTGAACTCACAGAAGGCTTTGACCAAGATCAGTGAAGTGAAACCACGAGGTTTCTGGCTTCAAGGCGTCTTGCTTTATGGCACTTTCCCCTTCACCATCGCGTTGACTCCCCTGATTCAGGGAGCTGCATTCAGCCAGCCAGAAGTCGACATTGCCGTGGCGATGGTGTGTGTTGCTCTCTTTGCCATCGTTCCACTGTGGCTCGCAGCACTGATGTCACTCAAAAAGGTGAGTTCAACCTCATAACCCTTTACGCTGGAGCGCGTGCAGCAGGAGATTATTGACTGGTTTGAAACCGAAGGTAGAGATCTACCTTGGCGCCAGCCTGACTTCACTCCCTGGGGTTCTCTTGTTTCCGAATTCATGCTGCAGCAAACCCCGGTGGCACGTGTTATTCCCAAACTGGACGAGTTCCTGACTCGCTGGCCCACCCCGGCCGCGCTGGCGGCATCGCCGTCAGGTGATGCTGTGAGAGCGTGGGCAAACCTGGGATACCCCCGAAGAGCCCTCTGGTTACACGCCTGTGCCGTGACGATTGTGGAGAAGTTCGACGGCCAAGTTCCGAGCGATGTAGATGACCTGCTTTCCCTGCCCGGTGTTGGCCCCTATACAGCCCGAGCAATCGCGGTCTTTGCCTATGGCAAGCACGAGCCCGTGGTGGACACCAACATCCGCCGCGTGATTGCTCGCCATAACCAAGGCAATGCCGATCAAGGACCGCCGTCCACCACACGTGATCTGGAAGCAATGGCCGCCCTGCTGCCAACGCCAGAGCTCTCCCCCGCATTCAATGCGGGGATGATGGAACTAGGTGCATTGGTGTGCACTGCTCGGAATCCGCAGTGCGAGTTGTGCCCGATCGCCCGGACATGTGCGTGGAAGAACGCAAGCTATCCCGAACACGTGGGACCCAAGAAAACGGTTCAAAAGAAATACGAAGGTAGTGACCGACAAGCTCGCGGTGCTGTAATGAAAGTTCTTCGCGATGCGCACCGAACCGTGGCATCTACTGAATTGGAAGGCTGCTGGCCAGACAAAGCACAGCTGGGACGAGCAATTACTGGGCTTCTCAAGGATGGGCTGATTGAGCTTGTCGCTGATGACAGCTACCAAATACCGGCGTAAGGTGAAAACATGAACGAAACAGAAATGCGTGAATTCGCGAAAAAGCGCCTCAAGAAACAAGCTGATTTCAAGCAATACCTCTGGGTGTGGGCTGGGGTCTCAGCACTTCTGACTGTCATTTGGTTTATGACGAGCCCCGGAACCTATTTCTGGCCAGCGTGGGCAATTTCCGGCATGGGTATCGCTGCATTCTTTGCCGGGCTGGACGCCTATGGCAAAGATCCTAAGTTCATCACTGACGAAGCCATCGATGCTGAAGTTGCTCGCATCAAATCCAAGAACAACAAATAACTTCATAACAAACAACAGTGAAGGCCTGGGAATGTGATCATTCCCAGGCCTTCACTGTTGTAGTACTTAGTCTTCGTCAGAAGCTTCTCGAGGCTTCACATAAGGATCTTCATCCCCTGCGTATTTCGCCTTCTTTGCGAGTGCTTCAACTTCTTCGTCCTGAGCGTGGGCCTTAGCCAGCAAGTCATCAATTGACTTGGCACTGTCGGGCAAAGCGTCAAGGATGAATTCGATGGTGGGCGTGAGGCGCACGGTCAAACCGCGACCCACTTCACCACGAATACGGCCCGTGTTGGCCTTGAGTGCAGCAGCTGTTTCTTCACGCTCTTCATCGGTGCCATAGACGGTGTAGAAGATGGAGGCGTGCTGGAGGTCACCAGTCATGCGCACGTCAGTGATCGTGACGAAGCCCAGACGGGTGTCCTTGATAACGCCGCGCTCTAGTGCCTGCGCGACGATGACCTTAATGAGTTCACCGAGCTTACGAGCTCTCGCGTGATCAACCATGATGTTCCCTTACCTGATAAGTAAAGAGGGGCCCTGTTGAGACAACCTGACCCCTCTTCTCGCACTTAAACGCGGGGCTTTTCCTTGAGTTCGATGGTCTCGATCTCATCGCCGATTTGGATGTCGTTGTACTTACCCAGACCGATACCACATTCGAAGTCCGTACGAACTTCGGTGGCGTCGTCCTTGAAGCGACGCAGAGACTCGATGGCCAGGCCATCGGCGATGACGATACCCTCACGGATAACGCGGGCCTTCGAGTTACGAGTAATCGTTCCGCTACGGACAATACATCCGGCAATGTTGCCGAACTTGCTCGAGCGGAAGATCTCGCGGATCTCTGCAACACCGGACTGAACCTCTTCGAACTCAGGCTTGAGCATGCCCTTGAGGGAGTTCTCAATGTCCTCGAGTGCCGAGTAGATGACCGAGTAGAAGCGGATGTCGACGCCTTCACGCATGGCACGCTCACGTGCCTTGGTGTCGGGACGAACGTTGAAGCCGATGATGACAGCGTTATCAACGGTTGCGAGGTTAACATCGCTCTCGGTGACAGCACCAACACCACGGTGGATGATGCGTAGCTGAACGCTGTCATCAACCTCGATCTTGAGCAAGGACTCTTCCAGTGCTTCAACAGCACCGGATACGTCACCCTTGATGATGAGGTTGAGGGACTCAACCTTGCCATCTTCAAGTGCCTTGGTGAAGTCTTCCAGCGAGATGCGCTTGCGAGCCTTAGCCAGCTGCGCGTTACGCTCGGCAGCTTCACGCTTCTCAGCGATCTGACGAGCAGTACGGTCATCTTCGGTTACAAGGAAGGTGTCACCGGCACGAGGCACGGAAGACAGACCCTGAACCTGGACGGGGCGAGAAGGAGTTGCAGCCTCAACAGCAACACCGTTCTCGTCGACCATGGCACGAACACGACCATAAGCAGTACCCGCAACAATGGCGTCACCGACGCGAAGAGTTCCAGACTCGATGAGCACGGTAGCAACAGCACCGCGTCCCTTGTCCAGACGAGCTTCAATCGCAATACCGCGAGCGTCCTTGTTGGGGTTCGCACGCAGGTCAAGACCGGCGTCTGCGGTGAGGAGAACAGCGTCAAGCAGTTCTGTCACACCCATGCCCGAGAGTGCAGATACGTCAACGAACATGACGTCTCCACCGTATTCTTCGGCAACCAGGTTGTATTCGGTCAGCTGCTGACGAACCTTTGCAGGGTTCGCATCTGGCTTGTCCACCTTGTTGACGGCAACAACGATGGGAACGCCAGCTGCCTGAGCGTGGTTCAGTGCCTCAATGGTCTGAGGCATGATGCCGTCATCTGCTGCGACCACGAGGATCGCGATGTCGGTAACCTGCGCACCACGTGCACGCATGGCGGTGAACGCCTCGTGACCGGGGGTGTCAATGAAGGTGATGAGACGGTCGACGCCTTCGTGGTTGGCGTGAACCTGGTATGCACCGATGTGCTGGGTGATTCCACCGGCTTCACCCGCAATGACGTTGGTCTTACGGATGGCATCGAGCAAACGAGTCTTACCGTGGTCAACGTGACCCATCACGGTGACGACTGGAGGACGAATCTCGAGGTCTTCATCTGTTTCGTCTTCGAGCTCCTGCTCGAGGTCGATGTTGAAGGCGTCGAGGAGTTCCTTGTCTTCTTCCTCAGGCGAGACGATCTGGATCTTGAAGCCCAGTTCTTCACCAAGGATTTCGAATGTGGCCTCGTCGATGGACTCGGTAGCGGTTGCCATTTCACCCAGGTGGAACAGAACGGTCACCAAGTTACCGGGGGTTGCATTGATCTTGTCTGCGAAGTCAGCAATCGATGCACCGCGGCGAAGACGAATGACAGTGTTACCGTCACCACGAGGAACGCTTACGCCACCAAGCGAGGGTGCCTCGCGGAGTTCAAACTCTGCTCTTTTCGTTCTCTTCGACTTACGTGCCTTGGACTTTCCTCCGCCACGACCGAAAGCACCTGCGGTTCCACCGCCGGGACCACGGCCACGGCCGCCACCGCCTCCTGCGGGGGGACGGTTAGGTCCAAAACCGGGACGTGCGGGAGCGCCTGCTCCAGCACCTGCACCAGCTCCGCCAGCACCACCGGGACGGAAACCGCCGCCAGCACCACCTGGACGCTGGAAACCAGTTCCTGCACCACCTGGGCGACCTGGACCACCGGGACGACCTGCGCCACCGGCTCCGCCGGGACGTGGCATGCCGCCGGGACGAGGAGCCATGGGGCGGGGAATGCTGCCTGGGTTAGGGCCCGCGGGGCGGGTTCCCATGCCCTGTGCAGAAGCAAAGGGGTTGTTACCGGGACGTGGAGCACCCGCGGGGCGAGTACCCATGCCCTGTGCAGAAGCAAAGGGGTTGTTACCGGGGCGCGCGCCACCAGCAGCCTTAGGTGCTGCGTCGCCACCCTCAGCAGGAGCTGCGGGAGCTTCTGCGGCAGGCGCAGGCGCTTCAGCAGGTGCCTCTGCTACTGGCTTGGGGCCAGGAGTGGGGGCTGCAGGTGCTGCAGGAGCTTCAGCAGCGGGAGCTACCTTCGCAGGAGCCTTTGCAGCAGGTGCTGCAGCTTCTCCAGCAGGAACAGGCTTCATGCCTTCTGCTTCAAGAGCGTTACGCAGCTTGCGCGCTACGGGAGGCTCAATAGTTGACGATGGTCCCTTAACGAACTCACCGAGATCTTTTAGCTTGGCTAGAGCAAGCTTGCTGTCGATGCCGTATTCGGCAGCAACTTCGTGTACGCGTGGTTTGGCAGCCACAATTCTCCTGTCTTAGGGCCTGAGCCCTGTTACAACAGGACCAGACCATTACTTACGGACGGAACTCATTTCGAGCCGCTCATTAGTTGTCCATTAGCCGTTCAGCCTTTGTGTGATGGTTTCAGTGTCAGTAATTTCTGCGCGAAGTGCTCTGCCGAAAGCTCGGCGCTTCACTGCGTCATTGCAACACTCTGGTGTGGGGTGTAGCCACGCACCGCGACCTGGCGCTGAACCGGAAATATCCGCTTCAACACGGCCATCAACGTTGATAACCCGCAACAAAGCGGACTTATCTGAGCGCTGACGGCAGCCGATGCACGTCCTTACAGGTTCCATGATACCCCAGCAACGCTGTGGCGGGGGTTCCCGCCGTGCGGTGCTGCTTAGTCTTCGTCCATGACGGAGTCAGGCTGGATGTCGATCTTGGCGCCAGTGAGCTTGGCAGCAAGGCGAGCGTTCTGGCCTTCCTTACCGATTGCCAGCGAGAGCTGGTAGTCGGGAACGAGGGCACGAACAGCCTTGGTAGCTGCATCGAGAACGAATGCGTCCGACACCTTGGCAGGTGAGAGTGCGTTCGACACGAAGGTGGGAAGGTCGGTGGAGAAGTCGACAATGTCGATCTTTTCCTCGTTAAGCTCCTCGGTGACGGCGCGTACGCGGCGTCCGAGCTCACCAATACACGCACCCTTAGCGTTGATCGCGGGATCCGTTGCCTTCACCGCAATCTTGGTGCGGTGACCTGCTTCGCGGGCCAGAGCAACAATCTCAACCAGGCCGCTCTGAATTTCAGGAACTTCCATTGTGAAGAGCTTGCGTACGAGCTGAGGGTGGGTGCGAGAAACAGTGACCTGAGGACCCTTAGTTCCGCGGGTGACCGAGGTGACATAGACACGAATACGGTTACCGTGTGAGTAATCCTCGCTAGGAACCTGCTCTTCAGGAGGCATGACTGCCTCAACAGTGCCGAGGTCGATGAAGACCATCTTGGGGTTCTGACCCTGCTGGATTACACCGGAGACGATGTCGCCCTCTCGGCCCTTAAACTCGCCAATAACAGCCTCGTCTGCGATGTCGCGCAGACGCTGGTTGATGACCTGCTTGGCAGCGAATGCGGCAATACGGCCGAAGTCGTCGGGGGTTGCTACTGCTTCACCGATGACGACGCCTTCTTCGTCCTTCTCAGGAACAAAGATGGTCACGATGCCTGTCTTGCGGTCGAGTTCAACGCGAGCTTCAGGAAGCTCAGGAGCAACACGAGGAGCACGAGGGGTGTCGGTGTCTGCAGAACCTGCACCACCACCGAGTCCGGTTGCGCTCTTAGGGTTCTTCACCGGCGCAACGCGAGGCTCAGCCTGAACCATGTGCTTTTGGTAGGCGGTGAGGATGGCCTGTTCGATGATCTCTACCAACTCATCGAAGGGAATACCTTTTTCGGTTTCCATGAGCTTGAGAACTCTGAGATCGATGTCCACTGTGGGCCTCCTCTATTCGCACCTGTAATCCCACGCCTCCCGGCGCAGCACTCTAAGGCTACCCGACCTGCGGGCATGATGGAACCGCGCTCCCCCAGCGGGAACGTGGCAATAGCTAGTTGGTTTTACTTGATGTGCTTGAGCACGTCAGCAACGGGAACGCTGGTGCGTTCGTTGCTGCGACGATCCCACAGCTCAACTACGCCGTCGGCAAGTCCCTTACCCACGATGACAATCGTGGGAACACCGATGAGTTCAGCGTCACCGAACTTCACACCAGGCGAAACCTTGGGGCGATCGTCATAGAGAACCTCGTAGCGAGCATCTTCAAGCTCGGCCACGATCTTCTCGGCGGCATCGAACACTTCCTCGTCCTTGCCGGTGGCAATGACGTGAATATCAAAGGGTGAGACGTTGGCAGGCCAGATCAGGCCCTTCTCGTCGTTGTTGGTCTCCGCGATAACCGCGAGGATACGGGTCACACCGATGCCATAGGAACCCATGGTGACGGTGACGAGCTTGCCGTTTTCATCCAGGACCTTCAGTCCCAGCGCCTCGGCGTACTTGCGTCCCAGCTGGAACACGTGACCGATTTCCATACCGCGAGCAATCTCAACAGGTCCAGAACCATCTGGTGCTGGGTCACCCGCGCGCACATCAGAAGCTTCAACAACACCGTCAGCAATGAAGTCACGACCAGCAACCACGTTCAACACGTGCTTCTGGTCCACGTTCGCACCGGTCACCCATGCGCTGCCATCGACAACACGAGGATCAACAAAGTAGCGAATCTTGGACGTGCCTTCGGAGCCCAGAACAGCACCCTTTTCGGACCAGGGGCCAATGTAACCCTTGACCAGTGTCTTGTTCTTGGCGAAGTCTTCTTCGGTAGCTGCTTCAACAGCAGCAGGGGCAAAGGCAACCTCAACACGAGCCAGCTCAACATCACGGTCACCAGGGAGACCAATCGAAATCAGCTCACGAGTTCCGTCGAGGTGGGTCAGGGCCAGTACAACGTTCTTGAGCGTGTCAGCAGCAGTCCACTGTCGGCCATCTTCACGAGGCTCTGTAGCGTTGAGGTGATCAACAAGAGTGTCAATGGTGGGGGTGTTGGGTGAATCAAACACACGTGCCGCAGGCTGTCCTTCGATAGGAATCGAAGGTGGAACAACCGTGGTGAAGGCTTCAATGTTGGCGGTGTATCCACCTGCAGAGCGCACGAAGGAGTCTTCGCCCACCTCAGTGGGGTGCAGGAACTCTTCAGAGCGTGAGCCACCCATGGCGCCGGCATCTGCCTTCACGATGACGTAATCGAGACCGAGACGAGTGAAGATGCGCTCATACGCGTCACGCTGAGCTTGGTAGCTCTCGGCGAGACCCTCGTCAGAGACATCGAAGGAGTAGGCGTCCTTCATGGTGAATTCACGTCCGCGCAGGAGACCTGCGCGAGGACGTGCCTCATCGCGGTACTTGTCCTGGATTTGATACAGGCACACAGGCAAGTCTTTGTAGGAGTTGTAAAGATCCTTCACCAAAAGAGTGAAGACCTCTTCGTGGGTGGGAGCAAGCAGATAGTCCGCGTCCTTGCGGTCTTTGAGACGGAAGATGCCATCGCCATACTCAGTCCAGCGACCGGTGACCTCATAGGGTT
>NZ_JAVWTF010000024.1:0-26657 GCF_036667855.1 Aurantimicrobium sp.
TTAGGGCCCTTGCGGTTGAGCGTGCCAATGGGGTGAATAGGGGGCATATATAGAACGTTGAAGCCCATCTTCGCAACAGCAGGCAGACGTTTGGCTGCTGTGCGGAATGTGCCAGAAACCCAGGTACCGTCAGCATTCTGCTTGGCGCCTTCTGAGCGGGGGAAGAATTCATACCAGTTGGCACTACCTGCCAAGCTGCGCTCCACAAGCAGCGGGTATTCAGCAGAGAAGGTCTCCAAGCTGGAGATGGGAGCGCCCGAGAGAAGCTTGTCTACTGCCTCGCCCTCGGCCTGAGAGAATCGAACAAGGGGGTCAACATTAGTGTCGGCAAGAACCTCGGCCAAGGCCGCCAGCTTCTTGCGCGTTGCTGCCGCGCGAGAAGCTTCCTTGCTGGCACGGGCGAATAGCTGAGAGCCAATCGTGAGCATGAGTTCAACATCGATGCCCAGAGGGATCTTCACCTCAGCATTGTGATGCCAGGTGGCGTAGTCATCAGAGTAGGACTCGATAGTGAACGACCACATGCCCGCCTTGTCGGGCTGAGCAAGTGCCCTCCAGCGGTCAGTGCCAGGGGCGACGGAGGTCATCTCAATGCGACTGGACTTACCATCCGGAGCACGCAGGTGCAGAGCAACACCGATGAGGTCATGACCTTCGCGGAAACAGGTCGCACCAAAGGGCACAACCTCCCCAACATAAGCCTTGGGGGTGAGCTCAGGCACACCTAAATCAGGCGTGACATTGAGAATGGGCAAGCGTCCGATGGAGGAGGGTTCCATAAACGAAAACTAGCGCATTTTTATTGCGCTGAGGTAACGACTAATTCGCAGCGTTAAACAACAAAATCGAAGTGCCGGTGAGCTTGAAGGTTTCACCTGGACGTAGAACGCCGGGAACCTCACGTGGAGTGTGGTGGGGGCTGAACCACAGCGGCTCATAGAACTGCACACCGGGGTGCTTAGGAACCACAACAGAGGTGGGTTGTTCGGTTCCGTGAATGATCATGAGAATGCGGTTGAAATCTTCATTTTCAGGAGTGCTCGCTGCCACATACTGCAGGGTGCGGTTGTGAGGATCTTCCCAATCCTCGTTCTCCATGGTTTCACCCTGAGTGTTATACCAATCCACCTGGCTGGCGCTGGGGATGCGCTCGCCGAAGACACCAAAGCGGGTGGGGCGAATGGCAGGATGTTCCCGGCGCATCTTGGCCAAGTGCTTGGTGGTGGCCAGCATGTCCTGCTGCCATTCCTGCATCTCCCAGTTGACCCAGGTCAGGGGAGAGTCGTGACAGTAGGCGTTGTTGTTGCCGTGCTGAGTGCGACCAAACTCATCACCTGCGGTGATCATGGGGATACCTGCAGAGAGCATCAAGGTGCCCATCAGGTTACGCATGGTGCGACGACGTGCAGCAATGATGTCGGGGTTATCCGTGGGGCCTTCAACACCGTGGTTGAACGAGCGGTTGTCGTTGGCGCCATCACGGTTATCTTCACCGTTACCGATGTTGTGCTTGTAGTTATACATCGTGAGGTCGTTGAGGGTGAAGCCATCGTGTGCGGTGATGAAGTTCACCGAGGCAACCGGGCCACGTTCAGCGGAGAAGGTATTGCTGGAGCCTGCCAGGCGAGTGGCAAAGCCACCGACACCTGTCGGAGCAATGCCCGTCTCACGTGCTTGCGCGATATCTGGAAGCCAGAAGTTACGAATACGGTCGCGGTAGCGGTCGTTCCATTCGTGCCAACCGTCTGCAAAGTTTCCGGTCTGCCAACCGCCCATGCCCACATCCCAGGGCTCGGCAATGAGTTTGGTGGTGGAGAGGATGGGGTCGGTGCGGATTGCCTCAAGAAGTGGGTGCTCACGCTGGTATTCAGCGTTCTCATCGCGCCCCAGGGTCACGGCGAGGTCAAAGCGGAAACCGTCCACCTGAGTTTCTTCAGCCCAGTAGCGCAATGAATCCAGAATGAGCTGCTGAACGACAGGCTTGGATGCGTTGAGTGAATTTCCGCACCCTGTGGTGTCGATGTAATTACCGTCTTCGTCTTGGCGGTAGTAGGAAGCGTTGTCGAGGCCGCGGAAGCTCAGGCGAGGACCGCCCTTGCCTTCCTCTGCAGTGTGGTTGTAGACCACGTCAAGAATGACCTCGAGACCTGCCTCGTGCAGATCCTTGACCATCTGCTTGAACTCACGCAGAACAGCAGAAGGTCCCTCTTCGCGAGCAGCCTTGGTGGCATAAGCGTTGTGAGGAGTAAAGAAGTTGAGAGTGTTGTAACCCCAGTAGTTGGTTACACCCTGACTCAGCAGGTGCTCCTCGGAGAGGTAGGCATGAACGGGAAGGAGTTCCACAGCCGTGACACCGAGTTCCTTGAGGTAGGTCGTCATGGCTTCGTGACCCAGACCTGCATAGGTTCCACGAAGTTCGAGAGGAACACCGGGGTGCATCTTGGTCAAACCGCGCACGTGAGCTTCATAGATCACGGACTGGTCGAGAGGAGTCTGTGGCTTCTTCGTAGTTCCCCAGTCGAAGCTGGTGTCGACCACAACAGAGCGCCACTGGTTTCCTACGCGGCTCAGGCCCTTGGCATAGGGATCTACTAGAAGTTCTTCGGCAGAGAAAGAATCCCGTGGTCCAGCAGGACCCCACGCCTGCAACGCATATTCAGCACCGGGCACCAGCAGGCCACTGCTGGTGGACCACATGCCACCCTTGCCCTTGACCAGGGAGTGACGCTCAGCAATGTGTGCACTGCCGGGAGCGTCATAGATCAGAACATCAATTCCCTCAGCGGTGTCGCTAAAAACCTTGAGCTCGCCACCGCTACGGGTTGGCCGCACGCCAAGGTTCTTCAGTGATGGAGGGATAGACACTCGAAATAGACTAGCCAGATAGATTGCCTTCGTGTTTCGCACACGTAGGTGAGCCCTTAAACATTTTGTTCACACGTTCTTCGAAAGGGGTGTTGTCATGGTGGCATATCTTGACCACGCAGCATCAACACCCGTGCGTCCTGAAGCTGCCAAGGCCTTTACAGACGCGTTGGCGCACGCAGGAAACCCCAGCTCTGTTCACCGTCATGGTCAAGCAGCGCGTGCCCTTGTGGAAGACGCCCGTGAATACCTTGCAACAGTCCTAGGTTGCCAGCCCATTGAAGTCATCTTCACCTCGGGCGGCACGGAATCCATCAACCTTGCACTAGTTGGACTATTTCGTGCTGCTGTGGAGAAAGACGCCAAACGCAACCGCATCGTGGTTCCTGAAGCAGAACACCATGCCACCCTCGACACAGTGCTTTGGCTGCAAGAGCATGAAGGTGCTGTGCTGGAGTGGATTCCCGTCGACAAGCTCGGGCGCATCGACGTCACTGAGCTCTCAGACACTCTCGAACGCGCGGGGAAGTCGGTAGCTCTCGTCACCATGCTCTGGGCCAACAACGAAGTAGGCACCATCCAACCCGTGGCAGAGATTGCCGCGCTCGCCGCAGAACACCACGTGCCACTTCACATCGATGCCGTCTCAGCATTCGGACATATCCCGGTGAACTTTGCCCAGATCAGAACAGACTCAGGAGCCCAAGGAAATACGGGTCTGGTCGCCCTGAGTATTTCCGGGCACAAATTCGGTTCTGTGCCTGGCGTGGGAGCACTCGTTGTGAGTCGCGAAGCACAATTAGAGCCCATGATTCACGGTGGTGGCCAGCAACGTGGCCTACGCAGTGGAACTCTCGATGCTCCCGCTATTTCCTCGATGGCCATCGCGGCACTTGTCACCGATAAAGCATTCGAAAACGAACATGCTCGTCTGATTTCACTCCGCGATGCCACTATCGCAAAGATTCAGGAACTTGTTCCCGACGCTGTACTCAGTGGCGATCCAGAAGATCGGCTCGATAACAACGTGAACTTCACCTTCCCCGGTTGCCAGAGCGACTCCTTGTTGTTCTTGCTGGATGCCATGGGTGTCTCGGTGTCGACCGGTTCTGCCTGCCAGGCAGGAGTGGCGCAACCCTCTCACGTGCTCTTGGCTATGGGGCATGACGAACGCGGTGCGTCTTCTGCACTGCGTATTTCACTCGGTCACACCACCAAGCAAGAAGAACTTGATGAGTTCCTTGCCGCGTTGCCTGACGCCGTTGAGCGTGCACTCCAAGCGGGAACGACTATCTAGGGGATTACTCAGCCCACGCGGTTAGGATTCCACAATGAGATTCAAGCCAAGTAAAGCAGCTGTCATTATCGCCGCGGTTCTTTCGGTAATTGGGCTTGTAATAGCCGGTGCATATTTTCAGCCTTGGCAGTTGTTCACCAACACTCAAGTAGATGAGGCATTTCCAGGTTCGAATCAAACATCAAGTTCAGGAAGCGCTTCTTCTCAAAGTCCGGGTCCAGTTACATCCGCACAATCAGAAGTAACTACATATCCGTTGGTGTTAGCTCAGGGAACATTTATTTCACATGAACACCCCACAACGGGAACTGTCACCATCTTTGAAAATTCTGATGGAACCCGAACGCTCAGAATTGACGACCTCAACACCACAAATGGGCCACAACTCGAGGTGTGGCTCACCGATGCACCTGTGATTGACGGGGTTGACGGATGGAGCGTTTTTGATGACGGTAAATACGTCAATTTAGGCTCACTCAAAGGCAATATCGGAAGCCAGAACTATGAGATCCCGGCGGATGTGAATCTAGACGAATTCACATCGGTATCCATCTGGTGCGCACGGTTCTTTGTGTCTTTTGGTGCTGCTGAACTCAATAAGCTCTAAGGCGGATGATGAGCCTCACGACTTCGGGGCATATGGGCTTGCAGATGCCTGAATGCTTGAAACAGCTCGGAGCGCTCTTGGAGCTCATCCAGTCTGTCAAGTTGTTTGCTTCTCGACCGCTTAAACTTGAATCATGCGAGTTCTAGCGGCAATGAGTGGTGGAGTTGACTCCGCCGTTGCTGCTGCGCGCGCTGTTGAGGCCGGTCACGACGTGGTCGGTGTTCACCTTGCATTGAGCCGTATGCCCGGCACCCTCCGCACTGGTGCTCGAGGCTGCTGCACCATCGAAGACTCGATGGATGCACAGCGTGCTGCCACCATGCTCGGTATTCCTTATTACGTATGGGACTTCTCAGAGCGCTTCAAGGCCGACGTGGTCGATGACTTCATTGCTGAATATCAGGCTGGTCGCACGCCGAACCCTTGCATGCGCTGCAACGAGAAGATCAAGTTTGCTGCGCTGATGGAGAAAGCGATTGCCCTGGGCTTCGATGCTGTCTGTACCGGGCACTACGCCAACGTTGTTCCTGATGCCAACGGCAACCTCGAATTGCACCGCGCTAGTGCCTGGGCAAAGGATCAGTCCTATGTCTTGGGTGTGCTGACAAGCGATCAATTAGCTCATGCAATGTTCCCACTGGGGGACACCCCCTCGAAGGATCTCATTCGTGCGGAAGCAGCTGAACGTGGTCTGAGCGTTGCGCAGAAGCCCGATAGTCACGACATTTGCTTCATTCCAGATGGAGACACACGTGGTTGGTTAGCTGACCGCGTCGGCATCACCGAAGGTGACATTGTCGACACCGAAGGAAACAAGCTCGGCACTCACGAAGGAACCCCCGGTTTCACCATCGGTCAGCGCAAGGGACTCCACATCGGAACCCCTGCACCAGATGGTCTTCCACGCTTTGTGCTGGAGATCCGTCCCAAGACCAACACCGTAGTGGTGGGCCCCAAGGAAGCACTCGACATTATCGAGATTGCTGGCACCAGCTTCACCTGGTGTGGGGAACCACAGGAAAACCCTGAAAACGAATTCGATGTTGAAGTGCAGATTCGTGCACACGCAGATCCCGTACCTGCTGTTGCGCAGCTGGTTGGTGACGAACTCATTGTTCGCCCCGCCAACCCGCTCAACTCGGTAGCTGCCGGGCAAACTGCCGTCATTTATGTCGGCACTAGGGTTCTGGGGCAGTTCACGATTGCACGAACAGTGAGTGACTTGAATGTTGTGGCCACCGCATGAGCGAGGATGCGCTCTTCGGAGATGACCTCGAGATCGCCGTGGAAGCACCAGTAAGTGACTTCGAGAAAGCACAGCACGAAGCTGAAGAACTCACAAGCAAGATCCTTGACGCTCGAGATGCCTATTACGAACGCGATGAGAGTCTCATTGCCGACCTCGAATACGACGCACTGATACAACGCTTGGAAGAGCTCGAGCGCCTCTATCCAGAACTTCAAGGCCAAGACAGCCCCACGCTCTCTGTTGGGGGCAAGGCCACCGAACTCTTTGCTCCGGTCACTCACGCAGCTCGCATGATGAGCCTGGACAATGTCTTCTCGGAAGAACAGTTCATGGACTGGGCAGCCCGCATCAAGAAAGACACCGGGCGTGAGGTCAATTATCTCTGCGAACTGAAGATCGATGGCCTCGCAATCAATCTGCGCTACGAAAACGGAAAGCTCGTCTCTGCTGCCACCCGTGGCGACGGTGTTGTTGGTGAAGACGTCACCGCCAATGTGCTGACCATCAAGTCCATTCCCATCACACTTTCTGGAACAGGACATCCTGCACTTGTTGAAGTGCGCGGAGAAATCTTCTTTCCCGTAGAAGCATTCCGAAAATTGAATGTGGAACTGGCTCAAGCAGGTGAGAAGGTCTTTGCCAACCCCCGTAATGCGGCCAGTGGTTCCCTGCGACAAAAGGATCCTGAGAAGACCGCAACCAGGCCATTGAGCATGCTGGTGCACGGTATTGGCGCGTGGGAAGACGCTCCTGTTCCCACGCAGTCTGAAGTGTATGAACTCTTGAAGAGCTGGGGGCTGCCCACCTCTACCCATTACCGCGTAGTGAGCTCCGCAGCTGATGCTGCAGCGTTTATTCGTGAAATGGGTGCCGCAAGAGACTCTGTTGAGCACGAAATCGATGGCATCGTGATCAAGGTCGATGACATGGCCACCCAGCGAGAGCTGGGAGCAACATCGCGTGCACCACGCTGGGCTATTGCTTACAAATACCCACCAGAGCAGGTCAATACCAAGCTGGTCGATATTCGCGTCAGCGTGGGCCGCACGGGACGTGCCACGCCCTATGCGGTCGTCGAGCCCGTTAAAGTTGCGGGTTCAACCGTTGAGTTCGCCACCCTCCACAACCAAGACGTAGTCAAGGCGAAGGGTGTGCTGATCGGTGACACCATTGTCATCCGCAAGGCCGGAGATGTCATTCCGGAAGTTCTCGGTCCCGTGCTGGAGCTGCGTGATGGCACCGAGCGTGCTTTTGTCATGCCCGAAGGTTGCCCAGAGTGTGGTGCAAAGTTGGCACCGGCTTCCGAAGGCGACATTGATCTACGTTGCCCCAACCAGAAGAGCTGCCCCGCTCAGGTTCGTGGCCGTGTGGAACACATTGGTTCACGTGGAGGACTCGACATTGAAGGCCTCGGAGAAGTAGCTGCAACGGCTTTGACCAACCACAAAGATGGCGAAGAGCCACCCCTCGCCACTGAAGCTCACTTGTTTGCGTTGACGCTGGACGAGCTCAAGCAGGTTCCCTACTTTGTCAATGCAGACGGCACTGAGTCCAAGAATGCAGTGGAACTCATTGCGAACCTAGAACTGGCTAAGACCAAGCCGCTGTGGCGCTTGCTCGTATCGCTCAATATTCGGCACGTTGGACCAGTCGCAGCCCGAGCACTGGCAAACCACTTTGGATCTCTAGATGCCATTCGTGCAGCCAGTATCGATGAGCTCGCTGCCGTTGATGGCGTGGGCGCCATCATTGCTGAGTCGCTGACTAATTGGTTCCAGGTTGATTGGCATCAGGACATCATTGCGCAGTGGAAGGCTGCAGGTGTTCAGTTCGAAATCCCTGGCCACGCAGGTCCGGGTGCTGTGATTGAGATTGACGGTCCTTGTTCAGGACTCACCATTGTTGCCACGGGCTCCCTCGAGGGCTTCACGCGTGACGGTGCGCAAGAAGCCATCATTGCTGCTGGTGGAAAGCCCGCATCGAGTGTGTCGAAGAAGACAGACTTTGTTGCTGCTGGACCCGGTGCTGGATCCAAGCTCACCAAGGCAGAAGAACTGGGTATTCCTGTGTTGGACGCTGACGGTTTCAAGAAGCTGCTTGCTGAAGGGCCTGAGTCGGTTTCATAAACCAATACCAATGGGCTTTGTAAAGATGCGGTGTCCGTGGCCAGAACTACGATGTAGATACCAGAACAACAGGGGGCAACATGAGTCGCGATGATGAACGCGCTGAGCTACACAAGACTATTTGGGCTATTGCCAATGATCTGCGTGGTGCTGTGGACGGTTGGGACTTCAAAACCTACGTTCTAGGAACCTTGTTCTATCGCTTCATCTCTGAAAACCTCACTGCTTACCTGAATATCCAGGAACGCAAAGCAGGTGACCAGAACTTTGACTACGCAACTCTCAGCGATGAAAGCGCAGAGTTTGGTCGCGTTACCACTGTTGAAGAAAAGGGCTTCTACATGTTGCCCAGCGAACTTTTCATCAACGTTCGAAGAAATGCAAAAGCTGATCAGAACTTGAACGAGACTCTCAGTCGAATCTTTACAAACATTGAAGCTTCAGCTGTTGGAACTAAGAGCGAAAACGACCTTAAGGGTCTTTTTGACGATTTAGATGTTAATAGTTCCAAACTGGGTAACACCGTTGCCCAGCGCAATGAGCGACTTGTCAAGCTGCTGGATAAAGTCGGTGAGCTCAAGCTCGGAAACTACGCCGATAACAGCATCGATGCCTTCGGTGATGCCTACGAATACCTCATGACGATGTATGCCTCGAGTGCTGGCAAGTCCGGTGGTGAATTCTTCACCCCACAAGAAGTTTCCGAACTCTTGGCACGCATCACACTCGTTGGAAAAGAAGAAGTCAACAAGGTCTACGACCCAGCTTGTGGTTCAGGTTCCCTCCTTCTCCAATACGCCAAGGTTCTAGGTAAAGAAAACGTTCGTGATGGCTTCTATGGCCAAGAGCTCAACCTCACGACCTACAACCTGTGCCGAATCAACATGTTCCTTCACGACATCAATTACGAGAAGTTCGATATCGCACTGGGGGATACCCTCACCGAGCCAGCGCACTGGGATGACGAACCATTCGATGCGATCGTTTCTAACCCTCCCTACTCAACCAAGTGGGAAGGTGATAGCAACCCGCTGCTCATCAACGACCCACGCTTTGAGCCTGCAGGTGTCCTAGCCCCCAAAGGTGCTGCTGACCTTGCTTTCACCATGCACATGCTTAGTTGGCTCTCTGTTAACGGCACGGCTGCAATTGTTGAGTTCCCTGGTGTGATGTATCGCTCAGGTGCAGAGCAGAAGATTCGCAAATACCTGATCGATAACAACTACGTGGATGCAGTAATCCAGCTCCCGGTGGATTTGTTCTTTGGAACCACCATCGCCACCTGCATCTTGGTACTTAAAAAGTCCAAGAACGATAACAAGACGCTTTTCATTGACGCTTCTGCTGAGTTCACACGCACGGGCACGAAGAACAAGCTGACAGTAGAAAACCGCGCCAAGGTCCTAGATGCATTCGTTGCTCGTGAAGACGCTGAGTACTTTGCACGCCTGGTTGATAACAGCGAGATTGCAGAGAACAACTACAACCTCTCAGTATCGAGCTATGTCATTAAAGAAGACACTCGTGAAGTCATCAACATTGTTGAACTCAACGCTGAGATTGAACGAATTGTCAGCCGACAGGCTGAGTTGCGTACACAGATTGATGCGATTGTGGCTGATCTCGAAGGCAGCGTTTCATGAGTGAGTCTACCGCAAATGAAATATTGATTTACACTCGCGAAGATGGCACACCTGCAATCAACGTTCGTCTAGATGATGAAACAATCTGGGTTACTCAAGCTCAACTTGTTGAGCTGTTCCAGTCTTCAAAAGCTAATATCAGCGAGCACATCAGCAACGTTTTTGATGAAGGGGAACTTGACCAGGATGCAGTTGTTCGGGAATTCCGAACAACTGCCGCAGATGGCAAGAGCTACAGCGTCAATCATTACAACCTCGACATGATCATCTCTGTCGGTTACCGGGTCAAAAGCAAGACAGCAACACAGTTCCGCATCTGGGCGACCAAAGTTCTTCGCGACTACTTGGTCAAGGGTTTTGCCATGGACGATGACAAGCTCAAAAACCTGGGTGGCGGTGATTACTGGCGTGAACTCCTCACCAGAATCAGAGATATTCGCAGCAGCGAGAAAGTTCTTTATCGCCAAGTACTTGATCTCTATGCAACCAGTATTGATTACAGCCCTAGTGCCGCTGAATCAAAAGAATTCTTCGCCATCATTCAGAACAAACTTCACTTTGCCGCTCACGGCCAAACAGCAGCAGAAGTGGTGTTCGAACGCGCAGATTCGTCAGCTCCCAACATGGGACTTACATCTTTCTCTGGTTCTAAGCCACTTAAGTCTGAAGTTGCAACGGCAAAGAACTACCTGAACGAACAAGAGTTGACCAAGCTCAACACCCTTGTATCTGCCTACTTTGATGCAGCTGAATTCCGTGCACAAAACCAAGAACCAACTCGGATGGCAGATTGGTTGGCTCATCTGGATCGACTCATTGGAGCAATGGACGCACCCTTGCTCTCAAACGCCGGAAGCGTGAGTAAGTTGCAGGCATCAGTTAAAGCAGAAGCCGAGTATGAACTATTCCGCAAGCAGCTCGATGAGCTTCCTTCAGAGGTTGAGAACGCCTACCTGGAGACAATCAAGCGTGCTCAGAAGGATATTGCTGGGGGTGTTTCGTGAGCCGGATTGATCAGCTTATTGCTGAGCATTGTCCTGATGGGGTGCCTTTTCTCAAAGTTTCAGAAGTATCTTTCAAATCATCAAATATTAAGTGGTCTCAAGTAGGTGTCGAAAAATATCGCTATATCGACCTTTCATCGGTAGACAGATCTACCCGTGTTATCGGCGATGCAGCAGAAATCAATGCAGATAATGCTCCAAGTAGAGCACAACAAATTGTTCAGTTTGGCGATGTTATTTTTGCTACGACCCGACCTGCGCAAATGCGTTGGACAGTAATCCCTGTTGAATTTGACGGTCAAATTGCTAGCACTGGCTATTGCGTCATTCGACCAAATACAGAATTCATACTCACAAATTTTCTTGCGCACCTTCTTGATTCAGATCGATTTCGACGTTACATCGAGTTGAACCAGGTTCCAGGGAACTATCCTTCAATTCCGGATAACCTTGTGAGATCTTTTGAAATTCCAGTTCCGCCAATGGCTATCCAAATTGAAATTACAAGCATTCTGGATGCTATGACTTCGCTGCAAGCGGAGCTGCAAGCGGAGCTGCAAGCGGAGCTTGCAGCTCGACGTTCTCAATATGAGTTCTACCGTGACGCTCTTTTGAACTTCAACGACTCAAATACCCCCCCTGGAAGTCGGTAAGAGTGAGTGATGTCGCTTCTATTTCGCGCGGAAAAGTAATGTCGAAAGACTTTGTGAGGGACAACCCAGGAACTTATCCTGTTTACTCTTCTCAAACTCAGAACAATGGAATCTTTGGCTATATTGACAGCTTTGCATATGATTTTGAGTCAATAACTTGGACAACTGATGGGGCAAATGCTGGTTCTGTTTTTTATCATGAGGGCGAAAAATTCAGTATTACGAATGTCTGTGGACTAATTCGAACGACTAATCCCAACCAGGTTTCAACAAAATATCTTTTTTACCAACTTGGTTATAGGGCAAAGTCACATGTGCAAGCAGGAATGGGAAACCCCAAGTTAATGGCAGGCCCTGTGGGTGAAATTACTTTTCCACTTCCAGAACTAGTTGAACAAGAACGAATTTGCGAAATTCTTGATAACTTTGACGCTCTCGTCAACGACATTTCCATCGGTCTGCCTGCCGAAATCAAAGCCCGTCGCCAGCAATACGAGTACTACCGTGACCAGCTCCTTTCCTTCAAGGAGCTAGCTGCGTGAGTAACTCCGGGGGAGCAGAGAAGGTACTTCGCTATGACACCATTGCAGTCAGTAGCGAAAGCACTGTTGTTTCTGAATATGTGCCAGATGCAAAGAAGCAGGTTGAGTATCAGAGTGAAGCTCAGTTGGAAGCTGAATTCATCAAGTTGCTTCAGAGCCAGGCTTATGAATTCCTCGCAGTTACTGATTCAGAAGGATTAGTTGCAAACCTTCGCGTTCAACTGGAACTGCTGAACGGAATCACCTTTAGTGATTCAGAATGGTCGACATTCTTCACGGAAAAGATTGCAAATGAAACAGCTGGCATCGTGGACAAGGCTGCGATCATCCAAGAAGATCACGTTCAGTTACTGCGCCGT
This sequence comes from Aurantimicrobium sp., assembly GCF_036667855.1. Classification (NCBI taxonomy): domain Bacteria; kingdom Bacillati; phylum Actinomycetota; class Actinomycetes; order Micrococcales; family Microbacteriaceae; genus Aurantimicrobium; species Aurantimicrobium sp. The sequence goes on from NZ_JAVWTF010000024.1 coordinate 12,346, forward strand.
GAAGATGGCTCCGTCAAAAACATTTACTTGATAGATAAGCAAAACATTCACAACAACCGCCTTCAGGTGCTGAATCAGTACGAGGTCGAAGGCAAGCGCGCGAACCGTTACGACGTCACTGTCCTTGTGAATGGTTTGCCATTAGTTCACATTGAACTCAAGCGCCGTGGTGTGGAGTTGCGTGAAGCGTTCAACCAAATCAATCGTTACCAGCGCGAGAGTTTCTGGGCTGACAGTGGCCTGTTTGAATACGTTCAGCTGTTTGTCATTAGCAATGGCACGTATACGAAGTACTACAGCAACACCACTCGTAATCAGCATTTGAAAGAAGCAGTTGCGCAGGCTGCTGCTAAGAGAACCTCTAACAGCTATGAGTTCACCAGCTGGTGGGCAGATGCCAGTAACAAGCCCATTACAGACCTGGTGAGCTTTACTAAGACGTTCTTTGCCAAGCACACCTTGCTGAACATCCTTACGAAGTACTGCGTGTTTACTTCTGATCGCATGCTTCTTGTGATGCGCCCCTACCAAATCGTGGCTACGGAACGCATTCTGCAGAGAATTGTGACTTCGGGGAACAGCAAGACTTTGGGAACCCTTGAAGCCGGTGGATATATCTGGCATACCACGGGTTCGGGTAAGACTCTGACGAGCTTCAAGACCGCCCAACTGGCCAGCCGTATGGCTGAAGTGGACAAGGTGTTGTTTGTTGTGGACCGGAAGGACCTCGACTACCAGACCATGCACGAGTATGACCGCTTCGAAAAGGGTGCTGCAAATTCCAACACTTCTACTCGAATTTTGCAGCAGCAAATCGAGGATCCGAACAAGCGCATTATCGTCACCACGATTCAAAAGCTGAGCAACTTCGTTGCTCGCAACAAGCAGCACGAAGCATATTCAGGACGCTTCGTATTGATTTTTGATGAGTGTCACCGTTCTCAATTCGGTGACATGCACACCGAAATCAAGAGAAACTTCAAGAACTACAATCTCTTTGGCTTCACAGGAACGCCTATCTTTGCCGATAACGCATCGACTGGCGGAAATCCCACGCTCAAGACAACCGAGCAGGCCTTTGGCAAGAAGCTCCACACCTACACAATCGTCGATGCCATCACGGACAAGAACGTTCTTCCTTTCCGTATTGACTATGTGAACACGGTGAAGTTACCCAAGACGGTGACTGATAAGAAAGTCCGTGCAATTGACACAGAGAAGGCGCTGCTGGCTCCGGAGCGTATTGCCAAGGTTGTTGAATACATGCGCGAACATTTTGATCAGAAAACGCAACGCAATCAGACCTATGCGCTCAAAGAGCGCCGCGTGGCGGGGTTCAATTCACTTTTCGCTACAGCGTCTATTGATGCAGCTAAGCGTTACTACCTTGAATTTGCTCGCCAGCAAGAATCACTTCCTGCAGCTCAGAAGCTGAAGGTGGGAATCATATTCAGCTTCGCTGCAAATGAAGATGTTGAGGGCGAAGGAATTCTGCCCGAGGAGCAGTTCGAAACTGATGGCCTTGATCAAAGTTCGAGAGATTTTCTTGAACAGGCCATTACTGATTTCAATACAACATTTGGTCAAAACTGGGACACATCGTCTGACGGGTTCCAGGGGTATTACAAAGACCTTTCACGCAGACTAAAAAACCGAGAAATTGATCTCGTCATCGTGGTGAACATGTTCTTGACTGGTTTTGATGCCACCACGTTAAACACGCTCTGGGTGGATAAAAACCTTCGTCAGCACGGCTTGATTCAGGCCTATTCACGAACTAACCGCATTCTGAATTCGGTGAAGACTTACGGAAACATCGTCAGCTTCCGTGACCTTGAGGAAGCTACGAACGAAGCTATTGCTTTGTTTGGGAACAAGGATGCCGCTGGAGTAGTTCTGCTTCGTCCATATCGCGAATACATGGACGAATACTCGAAGCTTCTTGCAGAGCTTTCTCTTGAGTTTGAACCAGGTCAGTTGGTAGTTGGAGAACAGGACCAGAAGCGTTTTGCAGAGCTGTGGGGCGCCATTCTGCGACTTCGGAACATCCTTGTTGCGTTTGATGAGTTCTCTTCTGATGACTCATTGACGCCGTTTGTTATCCAGAATTACCAAAGTACGTATCTTGAGATTTATGCAACGCTCAAGCGTGATACAGATGCCGATAAAGAATCAATTCTTGACGACGTTGAGTTTGAAATTGAACTCGTCAAACAGATAGAAATCAACGTTGATTACATCCTGATGCGCGTCAAGAAGTATCAAGAGAGTCGCGGTGATGGCGAGGGAGACAAAGAGATCCGCGCCGATGTGATGCGTGCAGTGGATTCCAGTTACACCCTGCGCAGTAAGCGCGATCTCATTGAAGCTTTCATCAATTCCTTAAATCTTGAAAGCGACGTCGATAACAACTGGCGCGACTTCATTCAAGCCCAGCGTGAAAAAGAGCTAGAAGCGCTCATTCTTGAAGAAAATCTGAACGCGACAGAAACGCGTACCTTCGTTGATCGCTCGTTCCGAGATGGTGTTGTGAAGTCTTCTGGCACGGCAATCACCAAGATCCTGCCACCCGTTTCACGTTTCAGCCCAGGGGCTCAACATGGGTTGAAGAAACAAACTGTAATTGAAAAGCTCGAAGCGTTCTTCGAACGATATTTCGGGCTGGGTAGTTAGTGCCGAATGTGGCACCCATGATTTTTTACGTTTGTGAATGGAGTGGGGAAAGTTAGTTCGCCAAATAATTTGCATAAGCCTTAACCCCTGAATTTGCTGGGATTTCAAGGCAACGTGTAAAAAATATGCCTAATTTTTTTACACGTTATGTAAATGTGTAAAGCCTTTTTCAAATCTATTTTTCAAGTTTAGGCTCACGGTCAAGAGGGGACTGAGCCCCCGGTAAACTTGTGCCTTATGTCTGACATTTCTGCCGAGCAGGTACGCCACCTGGCTAACTTGGCCCGTATTGACCTTTCCGACGCGGAAATCGCGACGATGACCACTGAGTTGGGCCAGATCATGGAAGCTGTAGCTTCTGTACAGGCCGTTGCCACGCCTGACGTGCCAGCAACCAGCCACCCCATTCCGTTGAAGAACGTTTACCGTCCCGACGTGGTCGCTGATGTGATTCCAACTGACAAGGCACTGGCTTCTGCTCCTGAGCACGATGGTTCGCGCTTCAAGGTGTCAGCAATTCTGGGGGAGGAGCAGTAATCATGTCTGACCTCATTCACAAGACCGCTGCCGAGCTCGCAGAGATGCTTGCTGCCGGAACCACAACTTCTGTGGAAATCACCCAGGCACACCTCGACCGCATTGCAGCAGTCGACGGTGCTCTCAACGCTTTCTTGCACGTGAACGCTGCTGTGTCACTCGAGGCTGCCAAGGCGTCAGATGCACGCCGTGCTGCAGGAGCATCGCTCAGCCCCCTTGATGGTGTTCCCATCGCCATCAAGGACGTGTTGGTCACCACCGACATGCCCTCGACTTCCGGTTCCAAGATCCTCGAAGGCTGGATGTCTCCCTATGACGCCACCGTCGTGACTAAGGTGCGCGAAGCAGGACTTGTCCCTCTTGGCAAAACCAACATGGACGAATTCGCTATGGGTTCCTCTACTGAGCACTCGGCATACGGTCCTACTCGTAACCCGTGGGATCTCGACCGTATTCCTGGTGGTTCTGGTGGTGGCTCGGCAGCCGCTGTGGCCGCTTTTGAAGCGCCTTTGGCCCTCGGTTCTGACACCGGTGGTTCTATCCGCCAGCCAGCTCACATCACGGGCACTGTGGGCGTCAAGCCCACCTATGGTGGTGTTTCTCGCTATGGCGCTATCGCTTTGGCTTCCAGTTTTGACCAGATTGGGCCGGTTACCCGCACCGTTCTGGACTCTGCACTTCTGCACGACGTGATCAAGGGCCACGACGTGCACGACAGCACTTCGCTCAAGGACGAATGGCCTTCCTTCGCAGATGCAGTGAAGAACGCCGACGTCAAGGGTCTCAAGATTGGTGTTATCGAGCAGCTCGATGGCGAAGGCTTCCAGCCTGGTGTTCTTGCTCGTTTCCACGAGTCTCTAGAACTTCTCAAGGCAAACGGTGCCGAGATTGTGAACGTTTCGCTTCCCAGCCTTGCTCACGCCGTTGCTGCGTATTACTTGATTCTTCCTGCGGAAGCATCCAGCAACCTGGCCAAGTTCGACTCCGTTCGCTTTGGTCTGCGCGTACAGCCAGAAGGCGGCGGAACAGTCGAGCAGGTTATGTCCACTACTCGTGAAGCAGGTTTCGGCGCTGAAGTAAAGCGCCGCATCATCTTGGGCACTTACGCGCTTTCTGCTGGCTACTACGACGCGTATTACGGTTCTGCTCAGAAGGTGCGCACGCTCGTGCAGCGCGACTTTGCGGACGCCTTTAGCAAGGTTGATGTCTTGGCTTCACCGACTGCGCCCACCACCGCGTGGAAGCTCGGCGAACAGCTCGATGACCCCGTAGCTATGTGGCGCGGAGATATTGCAACTATTCCTGCCAATATGGCCGGTATTCCTGGAATCAGCGTTCCTGCTGGTCTCGCAGACGAGGACGGATTGCCTGTCGGCATCCAGTTCCTCGCACCTGCTCGTGAAGATGCGCGCCTCTACAACGTCGGCGCGGCACTCGAAGCTCTGCTGGAGCAGAAGTGGGGCCACACCCTGCTGAGCCAAGCACCAGAACTCAAGGGAGGAGCGCTCTAATGGCTAAAGCAAAGCTCATGGATTATGACAAGGCGCTCGAACTGTTCGAACCCGTTCTCGGTTTCGAAGTTCACGTGGAGCTCTCCACCAAGACCAAGATGTTCTCGGCTGCTCCCAACAACTTTGGTAGTGAGCCCAACACCAACATCACTCCCACCTGCTTAGGTTTGCCTGGTTCACTTCCTGTCGTGAACGAAGAAGCTGTCCGCTACTCCATCAGCTTGGGCCTTGCCCTGGGCTGTGAGATTGCAGAATCTTCTTCCTTCGCACGCAAGAACTACTTCTACCCTGACCTCGCGAAGAACTACCAGATCTCACAGTTTGATGAGCCCATCGCGATCAACGGAAACGTGGAAGTAGAGCTGCCTAACGGTCGCATCATCCAGGTCGACATTGAGCGTGCTCACATGGAAGAAGACGCGGGAAAGCTCACTCACGTGGGTGGTTCCACCGGTCGTATCCAGGGCGCTGAATACTCCCTCGTGGACTACAACCGTGCTGGTGTTCCCCTGGTGGAGATTGTGACCCGCATGATTGAGGGCGCCGAACACGACGCCCCTGAACTGGCTAAGGCATATGTTGCGACCATTCGCGACATCGTTCTGGCTCTCGGTATCTCTGACGCCAAGATGGAACGCGGAAACCTGCGTTGTGACGCAAATGTGTCGCTGCGTCCTCGTGGTTCTGACAAGCTTGGCACCCGCACCGAAACCAAGAACGTGAACTCGCTGCGTTCGGTTGAGCGTGCAGTGCGCTATGAAATTCAGCGCCAGGCACAGATTCTCTCTGAGGGTGGAACCATCATCCAGGAGACTCGCCACTGGCACGAAGACACTGGTGCAACCAGCGCTGGCCGTCCCAAGTCAGACGCTGATGACTACCGCTACTTCCCTGAGCCAGATTTGCTTCCAGTAGTGCCAGACCCAGCTCTGATTGAAGAGTTGCGTGCAGCACTTCCCGAGAAGCCAGCTGAGCGCCGTCGTCGCCTCAAGGCTGAGTGGGGATTCACCGACCTGGAGTTCCAGGATGTGGTGAACTCTGGTCTGCTCAACGAGATTACTGAGACGGTTGCAGCAGGCGCTACACCTCAGGCAGCACGTAAGTGGTGGACGGGTGAGATTGCTCGTTTGGCTAACGCAGCTGAGGGTGATGCCGGTATCGACATCACTCCAGCACAGGTTGCAGAACTACAGCAGCTCGTGGATGAGGGCACTCTGACTGACCGTTTGGCTCGTCAGGTCCTCGAAGCTGTTGCTGCCGGCGAAGGTTCACCACGTGAGATTGTGGAGACCAAGGGTCTTGCTGTGGTCAGCGATGACGGCGCTTTAATCGCCGCCATCGACGAGGCACTTTCCGCTCAGCCGGATGTCCTCGAGAAGATTAAGGACGGCAAGGTTCAAGCTGCAGGCGCGGTAATTGGCGCTGTCATGAAGGCAATGCAGGGCAAAGCTGATGCGGCACGCGTTCGTGAACTCGTGCTTGAACGAGCTGCTGCGCTCTAAACTGTAATCATGCGCATCGTTGAATTTATTGTTTCGTTCGCCCTGCTGGTAGCAAGCTTCTGGCTTATGGGTGCAGCGTTCACTCCTGAGTTTGCTGGCTACGAACTAGTCACCTTCACCGCCGGAATCATCGCTTTCACCTTGTCGTTTGGCTTGCCCATGCGTCGCTTCCTGAAGGCATAATTACCTCCTCGATTCTTCATGTCGACATGGACGCGTTCTTCGCGTCTGTGGAGGTATTAGACAGGCCAGAGGTGCGCGGCAAACCCGCTGTTGTTGCCCATGATTCACCGCGCTCTGTGGTGACCAGTGCCACCTATGAGGCTCGTGCTTTAGGCATTCGTTCGGCGATGCCGTTGACGAATGCCAAGCGTCTTGTTCCGAACGTCATTGTTTTGGAACCCCACTTTGAGAAATACCGTCATTACTCGCGCCTGGTGATGAAGGTGTTCAATGACTTCACACCATTGGTGGAGCAACTGTCTATTGATGAGGCATTCCTTGATGTCTCTGGAGCCATCAAGATCTTTGGCACGCCAGAAGCGATTGCTCGACAGATCAAGCAACATGTGCTGGAAGAAACAGGTTTGCCCTGTTCTGTGGGGGTGGCCAGCACGAAGTTTGTCGCCAAGCTAGCCTCCACCAAATCCAAACCCAATGGGCTCTTGGTTGTTCCCGAAGAAGACACTCTGGAATTCCTGCACCCTCTGCCGATTGATGCCCTGTGGGGTGTGGGGAAGAAGACGGCGGACGTGCTCCATAAGCGTGGACTGCACACAGTTGCTGATGTGGCCCACTCGCCAGAGCAAAGTCTGATCTCAGCACTGGGGCAAACTGCTGGTTCTCACCTCTATGCGCTGGCTTGGGCGCGTGATCCTCGCCCGGTGAATACCGAAAAAGCAGATAAGTCCATCGGGAAAGAACACACCTTCAATGAAGATGTGACTGATCTGGAGAAACTCAAAGCCACGTTGTTATTTCAGGCCGACCATGTTGGAGCCCAGCTGCGCAAAGCGCAGCTCGAGGCTCGAACAATCGGTCTCAAGGTCACTTTCTCTGATTTTGAATCCTTGACGCGTTCGCGCACTCTTCCAGAAGCCACGAGCGTGGGCAGAGAGATTCACAAGATTGTCTGTGAGCTACTTGATGACCTACGCATTGGTGGTCGTGCTGTTCGATTGATTGGCGTTCGTTCCGCTGGGCTTGTTGTAGCAGGTGGGCAGCAGTTGTCTCTCTGGGAAGACGATGTCGACCCTTGGAAAGATGCCGAGATTGTGATTGATCAGGTCGAAAAGAAGTTTGGCCCAGCTAGTGTCCGTCCAGCCTCATTACTGCGTAAGATAGAGCCCACACGGGAGTCCGGTACACCGGGCTGAGAGGGAAGTTTCGTAACTTCCGACCGTCGAACCTGATCTGGATCATGCCAGCGCAGGGAGGCATTCTCAATGAATAATCCCGTGCCCTCATTTCAACTGAAAGGGGCACGAAAGTGCACGCAACACCTGTTAACAAGTTCCGCTGGCGAACCGTCGATATTGTCGTGGCAAGCGTTATCGGAGTCGCTTCTGGAATCATCTTCTGGGCATGGGGGCTGGCCTATGGGCCACTCTCTGCAGCTCTGGCGGCAACGCCAGGCCTGACCGCCCTGCTGGGCGGTGGCTGGCTCTTCGCTGCCGTGCTCGGCGGACTCATCGTGCGCAAGCCCGGTGCTGCCATCTATACCGAACTCATCGCGGCAACCGTCTCGGCTTTAATCGGGAGCCAATGGGGTTTTGGAACGCTGATGTCAGGACTGGTTCAGGGACTTGGCGCTGAGTTGGTCTTTGCCCTTTTCCTCTATGCCAACTGGAACGTGTTCACAGCTGTTCTGGCAGGCGCAGGAGCTGGTGTTGCGATGAGCATCAATGACTTGGTTGTCTGGTACCCCGGTGTTGACGCAGGATTCCAGGCTGTCTACGTCATCTGCGGCATCATTTCTGGTGCTGTTCTTGGTGGCTTGGTTCCTTGGTTCATTGTGCGCGGGCTCGCCCGCGCTGGTGCACTCAGCAGATTCGCTGCGGGACGCCAGAACTAAGTGGCAACACTTTCAGCGCAGGGGTGGGGTTGGCAGTTCGCTGCCCGCCCTGCTCCAGCGTTGACCAACATCTCCTGTGAGGTGAATGCGGGGGAGAGAGTCCTCCTGCTGGGGGCTTCCGGTGTCGGAAAGAGCACTCTGCTGCGAGCTCTCGCAGGCGTACTCGGTGAAGATGAAGGCACCCAGAGTGGCTCTCTTCACATCAACGGAGCTGCCCCGGAGCAGTCTCGTGGAACTGTGGGGCTTGTTCTTCAAGACCCTGAGAATCAGGTCATCCTGGAACGCGTCGGCGACGATGTCGCCTTTGGGTGTGAGAATCTCGGTTTTCCTCGAGAAGAAATCTGGGAACGGGTTGATGAAGCTCTCGGGTTAGTGGGGCTTCATGTTCCATTAAGCCATTCCACCTCAACACTCTCAGGTGGTCAGAAACAACGTTTGGCCTTGGCGGGTGTTCTCGCCATGAAGCCAGAAATCATTGCCCTGGATGAGCCCACGGCAAACCTTGATCCGGCAGGAGCAAGAGCACTCAAGGAGGCAGTCACAACAGTGGCAAAGGCCACTGGTGCCACCATCGTGATGGTGGAACACCGAGTTGATCTCTGGTGGGACTTTGCCACTCGAATCATTGTTCTGGGAGCTGAGGGTGTGCTGTGGGATGGAGCACCTCTCTCGTTGCTCCCAGAAACTGCTTCGGTATTAGAAGCCTCCGGGGTATGGCTGCCACACACTCAGATTCCACGTGCTCCGAAACACACAGGTTCACCGGTGCTCCTCACGGCGCAGAACCTGTGTGCTGGATATCCAGGAAGCACACAATCCACTCAACCCGTGAATGTGAATATTCGTGCCGGCGAGATACTGGCCATTACAGGAGCCAATGGTGCTGGAAAAACAGCACTGGCATTGACCTTGGGCGGACTCATCCCTGCCCAGAGTGGAGCGGTTGTTGCTTCTACTGAACTCCAAACTTCTGCCAGGTCATCAAATCCGTACTCCTGGCGCTCTCGCGAGCTGCTCACGAGAATCGGTAGCGTCTTCCAAGCACCCGAGCAGCAATTCATTGCTGCCACTGTTCGTAATGAACTCTCTGCTGGTCCTCAGGCTCAGGGGCTGTCGCAGAACGAAATTGACGTTCGAGTCGAGGAGCTCCTCGAACGACTGCACCTTTCTGAACTGGCCGATGCGCATCCCTTCACTCTTTCTGGTGGCCAACAGCGCAGGCTCTCTGTGGGAACAGCTTTAGCCACAAAACCTCGCTTGCTGATCCTGGATGAGCCCACATTTGGCCAAGATGCCGTGACCTGGGCAGAAATGGTCTCGTTGTTGAGGGAACTTCGTGCCGAAGGCCACGGCATTGTTGCCATTACTCACGATGAAGCTTTTGTTCAGGCTGTTGCCGACACCGTGCTGGAGTTGGGCGGTGAGAAATGACAACGATAAGTCCTCTGGCGAAGTTGTGTGCTGCCGCAATCCTCGGCGTTGTTCTCCTGCTCACGCTTGATCCTGTGTCTGCCGTGGTTGCGTTGGTCTTCGAGCTCGCACTGCTGCCTTGGGCAGGTGTGCCCGCGCGAAGACTTCTCAGGATTCTCTCCCCTCTCTTGATCGCAGCTCCCTTCGCTGGGCTCGCGGGTTTGCTCTATGGCAGAGATGAGGGTGATGTCGTTCTTGTTGTCGGTCCTTGGAATATCTCCAAAGGTGAGGTGGCCTTAGCTGTCACCGTCACTCTCAGAATTCTTGCTGTAGCGCTTCCTGCGGTCGTTCTGTTCGCCACGACAGACCCCACCGATCTTGCAGATGGCCTAGCGCAGTTGTGGAAATTGCCTGCCCGCTTTGTCATAGGAGCACTAGCAGCTATCCGCATGTTGGGGCTCATGCGACAGGACTGGCAGATGCTGCGCTTAGCTCGTCGTGCCCGTGGTGTTGCTGACGGTGGTGGGCCCATTGCCGCACTGGGAAGACTGGGGAATCAGGCCATGGCGCTGCTGACGATTGCGGTGCGCAGAGGAAGTCTGCTTGCAACTGCTATGGAAGCCCGTGCTTTTGATGCTCCTGTACAACGAACCTGGGCCAGAGTGGTCAGATTCACTCCCAGAGATGGGTGGTTCGTTGTGGGAGCGGCAGGTATTGCAATTATTGCTGTCATGATGGCGGTTATGACTGGAGCGTGGAACTTTGTTATCTCCTGATCTTTCACAGATCACGGCTCATATTCATGAGCGTGCTCTGGCCTATGACGACGCGGTCAAGCACGACCGTCGTGCTCCCGCGCCCACCTTCCTCATTGATGGCCCGAGTGGGTCGGGGAAGACCACGCTCGCTGCGGAGATTGAGCAGCACTGGAACTCTGCAGTGAAGCTTCAGGTGGTTCATATGGATGACCTCTACCCAGGCTGGGATGGCTTGGCGGAAGGGGCTGCCAAAGCCCTTGCAATGCTCACCGAGCGAGCCACAGGTGCTGACACACACTGGCAGCGCTATGACTGGAAAACCGGATCATTCGCAGAATGGCATTCTGTGGACTCACTCGAACCATTGCTCATTGAAGGGTGTGGTTCTATGTCTCAGGAGAGCCAGTCGCTCTCTCAAGTGCGCATTTGGCTTGATGCTGAGACAGAACTGCGCAGAGAACGAGCACTCTCACGGGTGGGTGAGAACTTTGCTGAACACTGGACTCAGTGGGATGCCCAGTTTGAGAACTTTATCTCTCTCCACAACCCCCGGGCCATAGCGACCTTAGAAGTCTCCGCAAGCGAGTAATCTAGAAGTATGACTACTTCAGATCGCACCGACGTCTACTTCACCGCCGAGTTCGTTGACGGCCCTCTTGCAGGAACCGCAGAAGAGCGCGTTCTTGTTCGTGGAACCCACGATGAAAAGCTCAGCGAGGTTGCACTCGTCGACGGTATTGAGTCCATCTTCCGTTACTTCGCCGTGGACACCCGCGAAGTTGCTGGCAAGCTCCACGTTCGTTACACCTTCAACGAACCTGCAAGCGACACCTACACCTCGGAAGACGAGAACGAGTAAACGTTCCCCTCAGACAACGACAAAACCCCGGAGCTGTTGCTCCGGGGTTTTGCTGTAAGTAAAGAAGGCTTAAGAAGTCTCTTCTGGCTGTGTGAGGGCTTCTGCGATCTGATGAATTTCGTGGGCCTGCTTCTTCGAGGTGCGGCTCAGCACGATGAATACAGCTGCCAGAACAGCGACAATTATTCCGGCAAGAATGTTGCCAGCAAGTGCTGAGAATATGAGTACGGAAACAAACAGAATTACTCCAGCGATAACGCTAAAAATACGTGCGTTCTGGAGTTTCTTTCGTGAGTTCTTGTCGTAGTTCTCAGCTAAGAGGATGAGGCCAGAATTGGTCTCCGGTTCTGACTCAACAACTTCTTCCTTTACGTCAGCTTCGGTGACGGGAAAAGAGGAATCGCGCAGAATGCGGACAAACCGATCAGGAATGGGCGTGCTGAAGTCAACGGGCTCCAGAACATAGTTGGGGTCAGCGCGATCTTCATTAGGCGCTAGAAAACCGTTCAACAGTTGATCGAGATTGTCGCCGCTGTTCACAGCATCGCCATTCACAGAATTTCGTGCCACGTTGGTTGCCCCCAGTTAAACTTCCTGTTCGAAATCATACAGGGGTTAACACCTCGTCATTAAGGGGTAAATAACCTAGAAAAATGGGAATTGAGTTTTCTCAGTGAATAACAAAAGCCCGGAGCTTAGAGCTCCGGGCTTTCATTTATTTGGGGTGCCTAAGTAGCACGTTTGGCAACTTTGTCCCCAAGACAAAAACCCTGGTCAACCGCCTGTTGCGAGGCGTCTATCAGGTGTCCAGACGGCCCCAGAGTGGCGCTCCGAGGGATGATCGGGGGCCTGTCGTGAGGACTATCGAGACGGCTCAAACTTTTCTCACCGCCTCCGAGGTGGACCGGCTCGTCGGTGACTACCTGGCCGGGATGAGTGTGAAGTCCCTAGCCGAACGGTATGGCATCCACCGCTCCACCGTGTTCTCCCACCTCCGCCGTCGCAACGTGCCGAGCCGCCGCCCAGGGCTCTGCCCCGACGAGAGAGCCGAGGCTGTGCGCCTCGCCCGAGCGGGAGTCTCGATGAGGGCGATCGCTCGTCGGATGGGTGTAGACCGCAAGGCCGTACGCGCAGCGTTGGTCGAGGCTGGTGTCATTATGGACGGCGGGCCGAGCGCATCTCATCGGTGACACACAAGCCATGGAGACCTAGGGATCAGGACAGCTCGGGGAACGCTTCGTATTTGTGTCGCCGATTGTCGAACGCTGGCTTGGTTCCTTCGAGGATGTTGAGCGCGAACTTCGCCACGTCGAGTTCGGCGATGCTTCCACTGCTTACCGTGAAGCGTCGATCGTTCATTTGGCAGTGCACGATCTGGTCGGCATCACCGACGACGGCGAGGTTGGCGTTGTGAGTAACGACGATCGTCTGTCGGCGTCCTGCGGCTTCATGAATTGCTGGTACGAGCTTGGACGCGATGGTCTCGTTGTCGAGGTTCTCCTCAGGTTGATCCAGCAACAACGGAGTAGTTCTCCGGTCCACGACAAGGTAGAACAGCGCGAGCACGAGACCACGCTGTCCGGGTGACAGCTGGGAGAGCGGTAGCCCGTCACCAGTGAGGCCGAAGCGGACCTCCAGCCAGGACAAGTCGAACATGCTCAGTAGGAAATCGTCGATCGTCGTGTTGCTGCGGAGTGCGGTTGCTGGGTTCCGGTACTCGCCCCCTGCTTCTCCGCGTTCGTGCTCTAAACGCTCGAATGCCTCATGGAGTTGGGCCGCGAGCTGGTCCCAGCTCGTGTCCTCAACGCGCTGTGGAAGGTCGATAAGCCAGTCGGAGAACTCGCCGTTCTTGCGCCCGTCCAAGCCGGCTGCGACACTCCTCCATCCGGGGAGAATACGTAGTTCGGCGTTGAACTCAAGTCCTGCGTTCTTGACCACATCGGACTGTGCGATGAACGTGGACGCCGGAGTGTACAGACTCTCAACCGCGCGCAACTGCGCTTCCAGTGCTTCGTGGACGCGGCGTGAACACAGCATGATCTCGTCACGCAGTTCAGACATCTTCGTCGGCGCTTCGCCGATACGGCGTAGCAAGGATGAGAGTCCAGCATGAGACTCCTCGTCATCCTCGTCGCCTATAAGCGCCGCAACCCGTTCCTCTGACTGGAGGACTCGTTGTCGGGCGCGTTCACGTGCACTGTCGGCCGCGGCGAGCGCATCTGCGTTCTCGCGCCTCGCCTGTTCCTGCACTTCGAGGTCCTGATCGATCTGATCGCGCTCTCGCTTCAGGGCGGCGAGAGACTCTTCCTCGGTCGCGCGCCAAGTCTGGTATCTCCCAGCGTCGACAGTCAGCTGGAGATAGGGGCTCTCGGCTCTTCCACCGCCAAGAAGGGCCTCCGCCTCGCTGTTCAGCGAGGCAACGTCGGCTTGAATCGCTTCTGTCCGGTGAGCGATCGCTTCCATTCCGCTGAGCCGCTGGCGTGACTTGGCCTGTTGCTGTTCGTTGGCACTTCGGCGGGTCGCCAGTTCAGACCGCGAAGCCTCAATCTGCTCCGAGCGCTGCATCAGCCCAGCGAGGTGCCCGTCATCCTTGCTTGCAGTGTCCATCTCAGCGAGCGCGGCCTTGGCAGTTTCGAGGTCCTTCCTCGCCGCGTCAATATCAGCCTGCTTGAGGTCCAGACGACTCTGGACTTCGGGTGCTTGATTGCTTGCCCGGAAGGCGGCGATCCCGACATAACCACGTACCGCAGTCCGCAGCTCTGCTCGGAGCCTCGTCAGGTCGTCTTGGGAGGTTCGAGTCTTCTGGGTCAAGAGGGCGTCGAAGGTCTTCTCGCCAGCGCGTTCCTCCTCCGGGATGTGAGTGAAGAGGACTGTACGAAGCTCGCGTTCGAACTCGTCTGCGTCGTCTGCCGCTTGGTCAAGGTTGCACACTCGCTCGACGAACATCTGGGGCAGGTACTCGACCAGCACCGGGGTCGCGTTGTCGTG